>DAOVOB010000230.1 GCA_030629925.1 Fidelibacterota bacterium | reverse complement strand
GTCGATAAATGGCTTCATCGCTTCATCTGGTATACGATATGTCTGCGGTTTAAATTTCATTTTACTCCTTATTAATAGCGAACGCGAAATGTACGAATTACTATTTTAAAGTCCAATTAATTTCAAATGTTATGATTAAAGTTTAGGAGTTCGGAGTGTAGGAGTAGGGAGTAGGGAGTAGAGAGTAGGGAGTAGGGACGCGATGCTTCACGTCTATCTTATTGTATCTCAATTCTTGGTATGCATAAAGAAGCATCATCCATCATCCATCATCATGTTCATGTTCATCCTATCTAAAAGATATTCCTTCCAACCTTAAATCATGTCAAAGACCGATCTTCTTTAAATGAAAAATCCCTTCACGATTTGGTAGAGGGGAAATTTCAAGGTTAACAGAAAAGAAGATTATTTTTTATTAGCGAGAACCGGTAATACCTTTTCTTCTACATATTGAAGCAGGTCCCGTGGAGCAATGGGTTTATCCAGATAATCATCCGCATTGATCCAACTTTTTTCTTCTTTTGTCTGAGTAGAAAAACGGTAGCCGGTTTCGTGTCCCGTAGAAGTGAAGATCACAACCCAACGTTTATCACGTTCCGGTTGACGAGCCATCCAATGACAGAGTACAAAGCCACTGTCAAAGTGTTCCATGACGAGATCGCATAACACTATATCGGGATCGAAGTCAGGGAATATCTTTTTTGCTTCGCTTGTGTTATAAGCTGCTTTTACATCATACCCGTTCTGTTGAAGATAGGGTAGATACATATCGATCAAATCGGGATCATCGTCTACAAGTAAGATTTTTTTATTCATTGTATCATCCTTTCGGGATTATATGGATTCACGTTTGAAATAATGTGTATGAAGCAATTCATGCGATTTCTTTCCACCGGGCTTGCCAAGGAAAGTATCGTAGAGTGCATTGATCGAATCGTTGTAATGTGAACAACGTTTCGGTAATGAACGATCAACTTCGTAAATAGCTTCCATGCGCTTCTTGATCTTTTCCGGAGAACTTGGCAGAGGCTGGCCGCCACCATTGATACATCCACCCGGACACGCCATGACCTCAATGAAATGAAATTCGGATTTGCCGCTCTTAACATCTTCGAGGAATTTATCTATATTGTGCAAGCCACTGACCGCAGCAACTTTTAAGGTCGCATTACCGATTTTGATACTGGATTCCTTAACACCTTCAAGTCCACGAATGGATGTGAAATCAATACGGTCCATATCTTTACCGGTGATCATGAAGTGTGCGGTACGCAATGCAGCTTCCATTACACCACCTGATGTACCAAAAAGAGCTCCGGCGCCGGTTGCTTCACCCAAGGGATCATCAAAACCTTCATCCGGCATGCGTGTAAAATCAATACCTGCAAGACGCATCATACGTGCGAATTCGCGGGTGGAAATAACAACGTCTACATCAGGAGCCGTGTGTGTAACTGACAGTTCCGGACGGCCGGCTTCAAATTTCTTGGCAGTACAAGGCATAATAGAAAGAACAAAGATCTTAGCGGGGTCAATTCCTTTTTTCTGTGCATAATAAGATTTGATCATTGCACCCTGCATGCCTTGAGGAGATTTACAGGTTGAGATATTATCGAAAAGTTCGGGATAGAAATGTTCTACATATTTGATCCAGCCCGGAGAACAAGAAGTGAACATTGGAAGTTTGCCACCATTTTTAAGACGATCGATCAGTTCGTTGGCTTCTTCCATAATAGTCAGATCGGCTGCAAAGTTGGTGTCGAAAATTTCATCAACTCCGATGCGGCGTAAAGCAGCAGGAATTTTACCGGTTGTGATGGTACCTGGAGCCATGCCGAATTCTTCACCTATTGCTACGCGAACCGCCGGAGCAACCTGGGCGATAACATGTACATCAGGATCATTGATCGCTTCCCACGCTTGTTTTAAATAAGATTTTTCGCGAAGTGCACCAACCGGACATGCAACAATACATTGTCCGCAGTAAACACAAGCGGTTGTATTCAATGATCTGTTCATTGCCGGAGCGACGTTTGAATAAAATCCGCGATCGACGAAATCGATAGCGCCCACATTCTGGACTTCGTGACACATGCGAACACAACGTCCGCAAAGAATACATTTTTCAGGGTCGCGCTCAACGGCGGGACTTGCAAGGTCAAGTTTTCCACTTCGTTTTTCACCAACATAACGGTAAGAGCGTACACCATATTCGGCAGCGAGGTCCTGAAGATCACAGCAACCGTTACGAACACAGACCAAGCAATCCTGCGGATGGTTGGCGATCAACAATTCAATAATAGATTTGCGTGAACGGCGAACTTTCTTAGAGTTGCTTAGCACTTCCATACCGTCTGATACGGGGTAGGCACAAGATGGAACCAATTGTCCGCTGCTGAGCTCTACCATACAAATACGACAAGCACCGCTAGGGGTGAGGTCGGCAATATAACATAAGGTTGGAATCTTAATACCTTCACGCTGTGCTACTTGAAGAATAGTCTCACCCGGGTTTGCCCAATATGCGTTATTATTTATTTTTATATTCATTTTATCCTTTTCCTTTGTTATTCCGCTATGATCGCGTCAAAACGACAGTTTAACTCACATTGACCGCAATGCGTACAAGCATCTTGATCAATGAAATGGACTCCTTTGCGTTCACCGCTGATACAACTAACAGGGCAGCGTGTGGCGCAAAGTGTACAACCGATACACTTTTCTTTATCTACAGTGTAAGTCAACATCTGACGACAAGCCTTAGAAGGACATGTACGGTCGTAAAGATGAGCTTCATATTCATCCCGGAAGTAACGTAAAGTACTGATAACCGGATTTGCAGCCGTTTGTCCGAGACCGCACAAGGAAGTATCTTTGATCACGTCTGCCAAACGTTCCAGGTAGAGCATACCTTG
>DAOVOB010000235.1 GCA_030629925.1 Fidelibacterota bacterium | reverse complement strand
CCGTATACGTGTTGAGAATATCCATGCTGAGAGGAATACGAACACGACATCAAGGACTCCAAGAATAGCTGCGCTTTGCCAGATGATGTGTGCGTTGTTATCCGGGAACATGGCGGCATCCAAGCCAAAGAGCGTATAATAGGAAGGAATAAACTTCAGCCAGAGAGGTGAAAAGACCGGGGCGAATAATGAGATGGCTGGCAGGGAAATGACCAGCATCAATAGAACGACCAATCCCATAGAAGCCATGGGATTATCAAAGAAAGAACCTAGGATGATACCGATCGTGGATCCGAAAATCACGGTGAGCATAATAATAAGTAAGGCCTGTAAGTATCCCTGGAATCCGCCGATTATCGGAATATAAAGAATCGAAAAAGTCACGAAACTAACTGCTAGCAGCATCAGGTGTTTGCTGAAGATAAATCCCCACAAACCCGCCGGAGTTACACGAAAGGCTCTGATCGTGGCATCCGAACGTTCTTGCCCGATCAGAGATACCATGGCGAACATACCGATAATACCCACCATCATCATGATAATGGGAGGTAACATACGTTTATTAAAGGGGATCTCATCGCGTAACCCTTCCTGCAGAGATGTAATACGCACAGAATTATAGATTTCAAGCGGATAGGTCCCGAATGGGGGATGCAGGATAGATAACATATCTTCCATCTCTGTTTCGACATATTTCATCATGGCTTCGGTCGTATAGGGTTGGACCAACATCTCCGTCTCATAGAGGGTTTCCTCACCATAGGAAATGATGACACCCATTGCTGATTTGTTCTTTGTCATGCCGGCGATCATGTCCTCCCGGTTATCTACGAATAGCTCCAAATCCATTTCGATATCAATATTTTCTGCGAATTGATCAATGATATTCTGAACCAAACCGGTTTCGTCGTAAATATAGATCATGGCATCCTGCTTGATCTCCTTGGGAAAAATAAAGAGCAGCATGAACATAATGACCACTGCGAACGCAAGCTCCAGGATAATGAAGATATCCTTGATGCCGAGAAGTACGTCCTTTTTGAATAGATTGAATATGCGTTGCATAGAAACCTCCTATTCCAGGCCGCGGCCGGTGAGTTTAATGAAGATCTCTTCAAGGGTCGGTTCCCCGGAATGAATGGTTTTCACATCATGATCACCGATGAATTTCTGGAAAACCGACTTATCCTTTCCGGTCATCTTAAAGGTTTTCGAAAGAAGTTTTTTTTCTTCCATGTATTCCACGGTCACTACAGAATGTCCGTACTTTAATTTGAGATTTTTTGGAGTGTCTACGGCAACGATCTTGCCGTCTACGATAAATGCCACACGATCGCAAAGTTCATCAGCCGCGAACATATTGTGTGTGGTCAAGAAAATCGTTGTGCCTTCTTTCTGTTTTTCTTTGATGATTCTTTTGATACTGTTGGCCGTTGTGGGATCCAGTCCCATGGTTGGTTCATCAAGGAACCAGATATCCGGGTTATTGATCATGGAACGGGCAAAACCGATACGTTGCATCATACCCTTTGAAAAGGCGCCGGCTTTCTTTTTTGCTTCCTCTGCCAGGCCGACCATTTCCAGAATGGCCATAGGATCCTCGGTTTCTCTGTCATAGAGAGAAGCATGAAATTTCAGGTTATCGATAGCGGTGAGTTTTTTATAGACATTCGGCCGTTCGAAACCTACGCCGATGCGATTGAAAAATGCTTTGTCAGGATATCCTTTACGAGCTTGTTCATCAATGATGATCTCACCGCCCTGAAGCTCAAACAATCCGGCAAGAATACCTTGAGTAGTGGATTTACCTGCGCCACTTGGGCCGAGAAATCCGAAGATCTCACCTTTTTTAATATCAAAGCTGACACCATTTACGGCAAACTCATCGTTTTTTCCATAAGAGTAAATGAGATTTTTTACTTCGATCATGATCTGACCTCTTTTTGTTTATTGGAAATAAAATTTCCTGCGTGTTAGTTTTATGATTATTAAAAAAATACGCTTAAAGCAGTATACATGCAAGAAAAACCGTGTTTCACGGCTCGTAACGCCCAAGGTGTAACTCGTGAAAATCGTAAGGTTGTAAGTATCTTGATTATAGGGTTATCTTACGATAAACAAGCATAATTGAATAAAAAGTAAGGATACTGGGATAAAAAACAGAAGAATAATTTTAGAAAAAACAGAAAATAATTCACTTTTTTGTCATCTCGACCCCTACTTCGCCACCACCTACGGTAAACCTTCGGTGGTCAAGAAGGCTACGAAGGGCAGGCATAGCGCCGTGCCAGCCGAAGCTCTGTATAGAGCGCAGGTTGGGAGAGATCTATTCATGTCAAAAAGACAATTTAGAGCGTATTGTAAATGATAAATTATATAATTATCCCCTTCTTTTCTTTGCTTAACCAAAGAAGAAAAGTAAACCGTAAGTTGTAAACGGTAAGCAGTAAGAGAATATATTCATCGAATTCAAAAATATCCTTAACGTATTGAAGCATAGTTTACTATTCAGAGGATATTAATTGTCAATTGCCTGCAATCCGTAGCTTTAGCGAAGGATTGTCCTTCGTCCATTATCAATTGATTAGACGTCGTCGTGAGGCGGCATTCTAATATCCATGACAAATTTCGTCGGAGTTCAAAATAACGGTTAAAACGATTTTGTGAATTTATCTGTGAAATCGGTGTAATCTGTGGTTACTTTTCCAAAAACTCCGGAACTCTCCGTGCTTTTGTTGCTTGCTCATAAGCATAGGCGATCTCGATCAGCACATTTTCACTCCAGGCACGTCCAAATATAGAGATGCCTACCGGTAATTCATCGATATAACCCATGGGG
>DAOVOB010000155.1 GCA_030629925.1 Fidelibacterota bacterium | reverse complement strand
GATCTGTCCGAAAACAAAACGATGTATTGGCAAGTAAGGGCACGGCATGCTGAGGGTGATAAGTTGTCAAGAGTCTGGGTTTTCCATGTAAATACAGTAAATTCTTTACCACTTGTTTTTAATTTACTTTCTCCGATCCAGAATTTTATTGCCGATACCCTAAAACCATCGTTTTTCTGGGAAGCTTCTTCCGATAAAGATCCCGGTGATGAAATATTAGAATACGATCTTTATCTGGGGACTCAAACAGATAGCATGGTATGTATTTACAATGGTTCTGAAATCACTTATCGAATGATTGCAGATCTTAAAGAAAACGGCACCTACCTTTGGTACGTAGAAGCTAAAGATCAAACTTCAGCAACAACGCGTTCTTCTGAAGAATATCGAGATCTTGGAATTAATACAGTTAACGAAGCACCATCCGCTCCGGTACAAATATCTCCATCACATAACAGTTACCAAACCACGCGTTATCCACATCTTGAATGGACAGCCTCACAGGATCCTGATCCCGGTGATGAAATTCATTATAAGATGTTTTACTGGTATACAGGTAGAACATCTGTTTATAATTTGACTATATCAGAAACAAGCTATGATAATCGTAGATTTAGTGATCAAAAAGAATATTTTTGGACGGTAGCGGCAATTGATAATGATAATGTTTATACTTTCAGTGACACACTTACTTTTTACACCGATACTAAACTGGATATAGTCAATTTACCCACAGAATTTTCTTTACAAAAAAATTATCCCAACCCATTTAATCCTGTGACGCAGATCACATATACACTTCCACAAGAAGAACATGTAGAAATAAATGTTTATGAATTATCAGGGAAGCACATTTCTACTTTGATCAAAGAATTCCATCAAGCAGGGATTTATTCACTTCAATTTAATGCATCAGGATTAGCAAGTGGGATATATATCTACACAATGAAAGCAGGAAATTATCGCCAAAGCGAAAAAATGCTGCTTCTAAAATGATCCTTATTCCGCAAAGGTGAAAGTCAATCCCGTATAGGGCTCGAGACTGCCTCCCCAACCGTTTGAATTATATCCGATCATCAATACCATGCCGCCTTGTAAACCAATACGTATCTTTTTAGTTAGCGGATAAGATAGATGCATGGAAGCACCGGGACTTACAATTACATAATCGTCAACTTCTGTAGAAGTATTATCGAACTCGCCGTGAATAATACCAAAATTCACATCTACTATAAAGTTATTATAATCCGACATAGTATGATAAGATGCAAAAACACTATAACAATACCGAGTTGGTTCAAATAGATTTAATCCAAAAGCAGAAATAAAATCCAGACGATCATTTATCTCATATTTGATACCCATTTTAAAACCCAGGTACATATCAAGTTCAGTATAAATATTCCAGGGAGAATCATCGCTATCTTCCGCAAGAAGAGGCAGACAAAATATGCTTAAGATGATCAATAACAGTAAGGCTTTTTTCATAGTATCCTCTTTATGAATTATTATCTTCAATTATTTTTACATGAACTTTTCGTGTCCGGGGTCCATCAAATTCGGCGAAATATACCGCTTGCCAAATACCGAGTAATAATCTTCCATTTTCATATATGAGTGATAGGGAAGGGGCAAAGAGTGAAGATTTTAGATGACTATCGCTATTACCCTCATTATGTCGGTAAGCTGCTTCATCTTTAGGTATCATTTCGCTCAGTTTGTATTTTAGGTCATGTTGCACATCCGGGTCAGCATTTTCGTTGATCGTGATCCCGGCAGTCGTATGGGGTGTAAAAACGGTCATAATTCCACTCTTACAGCCTTTCTCACGCAATATACTTTGTAGTGGGTCAGTTATGTCCATAAATGAATTTCTGGACGGAGTACGAATATCAAAGCTTATAGTTTTCATTTTTGTTCCATTTATATCTAGAGCTGAATTTTACAATAAGAGGAATTATTATCAAAATGTTTTAAATAGAAAAACGCCCCGAATTTTCGGGGCGTTTAGCATATATCATCTAAGCATTATACTTCTTCTGATTTCTTCTTTCGAGTTGTCAGTATAAGTACAACGATCATGACGACGAGAAGGATGGGCGTTGCGAATCCATATTCTTTCCCCGAGTAGAGGATCAAGTCGTTGAAACGACCGATCAGAAGGGAAATACGACCCATAACGGCAAATCCGAAGGAAGCACCGAAGTAGATCATAAGGAAGTAAATACCGATCCGTGATACTACTTTAAGCGCGCCTTTATGTTCTACAGAGAAGAAGAAGTAGAAAAGGCCGGTCAATACACCAACTATCAGAATGATGTTATTAATACTGCTTCCGACATCGCCTGTCCATAACGGTAGCATAGTAGCATGGATCTGGCCGATAACGTCAGAACTCATATAACCATACAAACGAAGTCCGGCAGCCATACCAATAACATAAGCTAGTGACCATCTGCTTAACCATCCGATCTTAGGGATAAGACGGAAAAGCATGAAAAGACCAAGAACGAATGCGATAAGATAAGTTAAGTTCTGTGGTTGATCACCAATACCACGATAGAGAACACCATTGATCGTTGCTTCCGGGAATATTTTACCAAAAATTATATGTAATCCGTGATAAATACCATACCAGAACTTCTGAAAACCATCAAGAGCAGCAATCTCCGCCTGTGGCCAAAGTCGACCAAAAAGATTGGGTTGAAGTTGATTCCAGAACGCAATGCTTGCCCAGTGAGCAGCAGAAACGCCAACAAAGATATGTTCGGCAAATTTATAGAAGACATTGTCTTCATAGAGATAACTCAAGATGGATAATGTCAAGAAGACAGCGATCCATGCACCTAAAATTCCTATATACATGGGTTACCTCCTAATATTTTTTTTGTTTACGACGTTTAACAAAAAATGAAATATTACCAAGAACAATGAAAAGAACGATCATAAGGTGAGCAATTGACTGCGCATCCATGAATTTCGTTGCATTTCGTCGCTCTTTAAAATTCGGTAATAATTCGCGAGCTTCATCAGTAATGATACCAATATTGTTTTCGATCTTGCGGATGACCATAGTCTCATATTCTGCAGCACCCGGCATACCGGCAATAATACCTTTCATCTGACCTGATTTCACATAGGGCAATAACTGATTGACCTGAATTGAGGTATTTCCACTGGAAACAGGAATTTGGAGAGGATCACCTGCATAGAGTACCCATTCAATCGCTCCCGGATATCCGGCAGACAGTGAAAAAATGAAATCAACATCACGAGCAGTTTGAACGTCATGCATGATCGGGATCTGTGAGATGGAAGTTCCTTTTGAATCGATCGAGAAGTTTGCTGCAAAACTTTTTGTGATACCTTTGATAATAGCCTCATTTCCCGGCCGATAACCGAGATTGACATAATCAACACCGTATTCAAGATCAAATTCCTGGCGGGCCACCAGATCAAGTACTTCATTAGCCATAAAAAGTCCGTCAGGCCATAGGCACATGATAATGACCTTATTACCTTTAGAAAATAAATGACGAAGCACAGAAATAGCCATAGGATGGATCTCAGGTTTGGTTGAAGGACCGTATTCAAAAGACATCAATATTTTTGCGTCCTGAGGTAGTTCATCAAGAGCATAGAAAGCATCTTCTGTCAATTGTGTTGTTTCAATGGGAAGACCCATAGGAACCAGGAGAGGAATAAAAACAACCAGAGCAATAATAAGGAAGATGATCCGGCGATCGAGACTGTCTAATTTTTCTAAAAAACTTACTTTAGCCATTTTAGTCTCCTCCCATGAATGATTTTTCAATACCCAGGATGATGCGTAAAGAAGTACCCACAATGCCGAGTCCGATACCGATCATAATGGCACGAGCACCAGCAGCATTAGGATATTGATAGAGCCATTCCTGGATCGTTGGCAAATGCAACCACGATAGCCATGCTATTTTTTGTGTCCATGCGGTTAAATATGCGCCAAGAGGAACACGGCCAAGCATGATCAGGATACCGGATACAAGGAGAACCGTTGCTTCCGCGTTACGTATCTTAAATGCCCGGTAGGATGCTGATGCAACAAAGAATGCCAATAAAGCAAACATTGTTGCTGACAGGGGAGTAAAGAATGAATAGAATATCCAACGATAATAG
>DAOVOB010000170.1 GCA_030629925.1 Fidelibacterota bacterium | reverse complement strand
GAGGAAATACGATTGCCTGAAATATCATAAACATCCAAGCTGATATTACCCGCTTGGGCAATTTCAAAGGATATCTTGGTCAAAGGATTAAATGGATTGGGATAATTTTGATGCAAACAATATTTACTTGGGACCATTTTATCTTCAATAGATGTCCAAGTCGGATAAATAACACGAATGCGATCAACATACAATGAACCCGTTGTCGCTTTATCATCAATCCTTAAGCGAATGCCGGTAACCTTGATTGGATATAATTGTTCTCCATCTGCAGGCAACAAGTTTGCCATATCAAGATACTGTGTATGATAATCGTCATTGTATCTAAGTGACGAAGCGCATTTTACGCTATACTCAACACCTTTTGCATCTTCAAGGAGAACATATATCCAATGTTTAATACTATCCGATAGTACATCAACTAAGATGTCAGAAGGAACACCAAAAACATCAATAGGCGTTGTTTCAAAATATATATTTCCATCCTCATCACCGGTACGTGCATAATTTACTTTTAGTGCTTTAGTTCCACTACCTGCTATTCTATCAACTAAAGTGACAAATGTCTGAGCAGCATCAATATATGAATCTGAACTAAGTGTCCAGCCATTCAAAGTTTCCAACTCATCAACAACAACTTCTCCGGAGCCGATTTCTATATAAACTTTGGCAGTATCATATTCGGTACCATAACGAACAACAATTTGGGTTTCACCGTTATTTTTTCCGATCAATTCCCCTTCTTCATTGATACTTGCGATATTTGAGTCTAAAATGGTAAACTCAAAAAGCTCATTATCATAATTTCTTCTACCTCCCGCTTCATTCGAAGCTACCACTTCGAATTTAATATCATTCACGGAATCAATCATGACTGTGTCCGGGTAAATCGCAAGGTCAAACAACTCAATGATATGAACAAGCACAGAGTCGACATCACCTTTGTAATCAGCTATAATAACACAATTTCCTTCCGATTCATTGGCGGTAAATACATTATTTTCAAAAATTCCATATGTACTATCATATGTCACAGTAAGTGAATCCCAGCTTTGGATCCCTGTCGGGTTGTAATTTTCATCCCAACCGGTAATTCCCGTATAGACACTTTGGTTCTTGTAAACGGCAACACTATCTTTTACAACCTGAATATGTTCAATTGGACCATTTGTAGCTGAAGATACACACAAGAAGGAATTAGCTACAGATCTTTCAGCGCCATCCGATGGATTATTCAAAACGCTATTTCTTACTACAAAACTTGAGGAACCGCCACCATCTAAATTAACAGCATACTTTGCGCCAATGCTGGCCATAAAATCTGCAAGATCCCAAAGTCCAATACCGACGCTCGTTGATTTTCGACCATCTGCCACAACAAAGTATGCTACCGTAGAATCCTCATTAAATCCAACAGCAGTTCTTGGATGGCGCGTTGTACAAAAGCTTAATGATATATGTTCAGCCGGATAAGATTCATCAACGACTTCCACACCATTTGCAAGTAATTTAGGACCGCCGGCTACGAACTGTGTAATCTGTTTTAAATTCGAGGGTTGTTGTTGAAGAATTCTTACAGTATCACCTATTTGACAAGAATTATCTAGAAAATCATATGCCGTTCCATGTCCGGATAAAACAAATTTCCCACCGGGTATAGCCATATTGCCCACATAAGATTCACGTGATTCAATCACACAATAAACGGTATCATTTATCAGCCAATCTGAGATCGGAGTTGCTAAACATTCAAAACCATACGGGTTTGTTGAAGTCGTACTTCCAATAAAATGATTATAGATACATAAGTTGTTAGTATCTCTGATTATATTCACGCCACTAAGGGAATGAAAAGACGTATCATCATCCGCTATAACCACACCCGAAAAGGACGGCACAAAAATGTCTGCTTTACCTAATTCACTGAATGCCATACCGGAACGATATCCGAATGGAGAATGCACATACTCGCCATTCACTATATTCATGCTAATAGGAACTCCGCCTGAACTATAAAAATCACCATTAACCCCACAAACGATACGATGATTTACCTCGTCACTTCGTTTTGACATACTGCTGGGTGTTTCTGATCCTGCTATCCTATCTCTTGATTTTACCGACTCTAGTTTTATATACGGATTACTCAAATCCATGCTAGTAACGAATATATTCAATGGAATTGATTCATTCCTGTAATATGTATAATGCGAACCGGGACCGATCTGATATGACTCCATGATTCTATAGCCATCCTGCGCAAACATTGTCCCAAGCATTATCGCCATTGCCATGACCAATTTTATCTTCTTCATTCTCTCCCTTTCTATTTAATAAATATTATTAAAACAATACGTCACTAAATTTACAATTTTCACTCCTAATTCAAATAAAAGAATAGTAAATATTTGAGAATTACTGTCGTTGTTCTTACTGAAAATATCCAATGTTATTTTGAAAAACAAAAAGCCCACACAGAAGCATGGGCTTAATTATTGTATCGCGAATTATTGACATCTCGCACGCGTTACAAGCCTACGCCAAGGCTTCGGCCTGCAGGCGCGTCACGGGTTACGCATCACGAATTCTTATCCAACCATAAGTAGTAAGAAAACCATCACGAACAAGGCAACGGTTTCAACGATACCGATCACCATGAAGTAGTTTGCAGTACCTTTACCTGTTTCAGCAAGAGCGTCCGCAGCACGTGCAGCGGCTTTACCCTGCATTAAGGCTGAAAGACCCATAGCCAACCCACCAAAGATACCGGCGCCGAGAAGTCCCAAACCATTATCTGAAGATGAGCCCAAAATGAAGTTCATTAACAAAAAACCATAAATGGTCTGTGTTAATGCAACACCTGCGAACGCAACCAACATAAAGGGTGCAGGTTTATCATTTTGAAAGCATTTTTTCCAGCCACCTATAGCAGCCTGTGAGGCTATACCAGTACCGAGAGCTGAACCTAAAGCTGCTAGTCCTAAGGCCGCAGCGGCACCAAACATTTGAAGATCCATTATTAAGTCTCCTTTGATCTAATTAATTAATTTGTTTATTTATCTTTGAAAGGCACATATTTGTAACCTGTCCATTCAAGTCCCAATTGACCACTGAACTCCAAAAGGTTCAAACGAATACCGTGAACCATCACAGAAAGCAGTCCCATTACTAAATTTAAACTATGGCCAATAAGAAGTACGATCACACCACCGATAATGGCGGGTCCTTCCATCATTCCTGCGGCCATATCGTTGAAGGCAGTTGCAATAGCCACAGTAGCCATGCCCACCGCAAACAAACGAATATAGGAAATAATATTCGAGAAAGATGAAATAGCATTTAGAAAAGTATTAAATGCTCCGCCCAGTCCGGTAAGGATGCCTTTAAAGAAACTCTTACCTTTTTCCTGTGCACCAAATATTACAATAACCCCAAATCCAGCTGCCATCAGCGGGACAGTAAAGGATGGCATCGTCATACCCAGAACCAAGTTAAGAACTAAAGTAAAAGCTCCAACAGTTAGAGCGAACCAACCCAAATGCTCAAAAGCTTTTAATTTTGGGAGATTGTCAATAAAGTTCATTATGCTGGCAAGTCCCAACTGTAGAATAGCAAGGATGAAACATATAAGCTGAACTTTTGCTTGGGGATTAACTGTTAGATCCGGAAATATCTCCGGAAATGATGCAATATCAGGAATGATCATTGATTTGAAAAAAGGGATGTTTGCGATCGCTGCCGACCCAAACCATGTACCTGTTATAGTACCCCAGATAATCGTGGTAAAACTTAATACATACATAAGCACGATCACACTCGGTAATTTTCCGCCGCCTTTCTTCATCTTGAACGTAGCAAAAATTGATACCAACAAGAAGATCATCCCATAGCCGGCATCACCAATGATCATGGCAACAAAAATAGCAAAGAAGATCAAAAAGTACATTGAGATATCTTTTT
>DAOVOB010000172.1 GCA_030629925.1 Fidelibacterota bacterium | reverse complement strand
TTGACCACCAAAACGGTTTTTGCATGTATTGTCATGACCTGTCTCACACCAGCAATCCCGTCCCCAATCGCGCATGCTTTCAGCAATACGTATCAGTTTTGGATCGTTGATCAAAACGGCACCACCCTCACCCATAGTAATATGATGAGCAGGATAAAAAGAACAGGTCGCAAGATGTCCAAAGGTTCCTGTTTTCTTTCCATCAAATTCCGCGCCAAGTGCATCGCAGTTATCCTCAATAACCCACAGGTCGTGCTTCCTTGCAACCGCCATGACAGCATCCAAATCAAATGGATTGCCCAAAGTATGTGCTAGCATGATGGCTTTTGTCTTGGATGACACCGCTTCTTCCAGCATAGAAACATTCGCGTTATAACCGGGAATACTCACATCCACAAAAACAGGAACACAATGATACTGTAAAATAGGATTAACTGTTGTGGGAAAGCCTGAAGCAACAGTAATCACTTCATCACCGGCTTTTAAGGCCTTATCACCCAGCTTAGGTGAAGTAAGCGTAGCAAAAGCCAGCAAATTAGCTGATGAGCCTGAATTGGTCGTTAATGCACGTATATTTCCGATCATAGACGCCAAACGTTCTTCAAATTCTGCAAGGAAGCGACCACCGGTCAACCAGCCATCCAGAACTGCCTCAACACCATATAACAGATCCTGTTCAAACAATACTTTACCTGAAGCGGGTATGTAGTCTTTCCCAGGTTCGATATTTTTCTCTACTTTTTTACGAGCTATTTTTAATAGTGATTTATTTAATTTATTATCAATATTCTTAAATTCCATATCGTTCCTCCAAATAATCGTCAACTGTTGTAAATTTCAGTTCAGGATATTCATTTTTAATTTTATCTGTTTTTAATCCACCTTTTAAGGGTCTGGGAGCAGCTTGACCTAATTCACAGCTTAGCGCCGCTTCAATTTTCATCCTTGAAGAAGGAAAATAGTCCAGTACTTTTTTTGCAAGTTCAACCCGATTGAGGTATTCGTCTGAGGCAAGATGATAAGTTCCTTGTTTGTCATCCTTAATCAGCTGATATACAAATTTCGCGATATCCCGTGCATTAATTGGCGTAGCGTATTGATCTACAGGCAATCGCAATGTACGTTCCTCGCCTGTTTGCGCAGTGCGAGCCAGGAATGCTATAAAATTCTTACCTCTGACCTCATCACCGTATACGTTAGTAATTCGCAGAATTAAATGATCGTCCGTTTTTTCTCTGATGATCTTTTCAGCCTGTAATTTATGCTTTCCATAAACACTTAATGGATTTGTTGCATCATACTCCCTGTAGGGTCCAGCCTCTCCATCGAATATATAATCTGTTGAAATATATATAAATTTCGAGTGGTATTTTTCAGCAAGCTCAAGAGCTGCTATAGTTGATTCAACAGTATGATGAAAGCTTTCTTCCGGATGGGTCTCACAATGATCTACATGTGTCAGAGCACCTGTATGAATTATCACATCGGGATCAAAGGCTGCAAGATCAAATGTTGAGCCCGCAGGATTGAACACATTGAAATATTCTGTATCTATAGTCGCAAAAGAAAAGTGAGAGCCGATCACATCCATATCGGGATCTTTCCGCAACCATTGCATGCAATTACTCCCAACTAATCCAGATGCGCCAATGATAAATATTTTCATGATTTGATTTTCAATTATTATAGTTCGAAAGGACTCTTAAAATCGGCAAAAAGTTCAGCTTCTTTATCTCTCTTTGAGATAATCGGATCTTGAATTTTCCAATCGTAAGCGAATGAGTTCCATCGAATGACTTTGTCGTGTTCGGGACTGTGAACCGTCGCTACAAGATAATTCATAATAGTATGGTCTTCTAAGCTCACAAATCCGTGAGCAAATCCTCTGGGAATAAATAATGCCAGATGATTTTCCGCCGAAAGTATAATTTCCTTAGCTTTTCCATAGCTTGGACTATTCTTTCGAATATCTAAAATTACATCTCTTACGGCACCATGTGATACAGACACGCATTTTTCATGATCCGCAGGCGGCACTTGGAAATGCATACCGCGAATAACATCTTTATCGGAAATTGAAAAATATGATTCTTTAAAACATGCTGATATACCCTGCTCAGCAAATGATCTATCGTCATACCATTTAATGAAGGAACCACGTTCATCATCGAATCGCGGCATTTCAATACATTTTACACTATCAAATATTGTTTTAATGATCTTCATATTATTTATCCAAAATACTCTTCAATTTGTTTCCTGCAAACCTCTAAAGCACCTGCCCCGTCAAAAACCTCTTTATACCAATTCATGGTTTTTTCTACCGCAGTATCGGATCGCCAACGAGGATGCCAATTTAAACTATTTTTTGATTTTCCAATCTCTAAGCGTAAGATCCCTGCTTCGTGTAAGTTCTCTTTGTCGGGACGATGTTCAAATTCTCCGCTTCCCCAAACACGAATAGCTGTATTGACCAGTTCTTCAACGGTCATTTCATCACCTTTTTCAGGTCCAAAATTATAAGCACCCTGAATATTTTGCGGATCCTGATGCAATTTAAAGCCAAGAATAAGATAAGCGTAAAGCAATTCAAGTACATGCTGCCATGGGCGAATAGCTTTGGGATTTCTTACATGCAAAGGATCATTCTTTTGTAAAGCACGAACCAGATCAGGGATAATGCGGTTATCTGCCCAATCTCCGCCGCCAATCACGTTTCCGCCACGAGCTGACGCAAGCGATTTTTTATGTTCATTAATATATTTGGGATTGAAAAATGCTTTCTGATAGGATGCAATCGCTATCTCAGCCCCCGCTTTACTCGAACTATAGGGATCAAATCCACCAAGACGGTCATTTTCTTTATAATGAAATTCCCATTCCATATTCTCATAGACTTTATCGGTCGTGATCATCACCCCGGCACATGGTTTTGTCAGCATGCGCATGGCTTCCAATACATGGACAGTTCCCATAATATTTGTATCAAAAGTATTTACGGGAATATTGTAAGATTCACGCACCAAAGCCTGAGCAGCAAAATGAAATATGATATCAGGTTGTGATTCTTCAATTGCTTGATGAACTGCATTTCTATCTCTAATATCTGCAATATGCGAATCACACAAGCAGTCACCTTCTATAGAATTATACAGATCATGCTGATGCAGTGGATCTAGAGCATAACCCGTCACTTTTGCGCCGAAATATTCCAGCAAAACCAGCATCCAAGAGCCCTTAAAACCCGTATGACCGGTTAATAAAACATGTTTGCCCTTATAAAATGATCTTAGTTTGTCTATCATTTCCAATTTTTCCATTTTGGATCGTTCTCCCAAAGGTCATTGAGTTCGACCTTATCACGCATGGTATCCATGCATTTCCAAAAACCATAATGCTTGTATACAGCCAATTGATTCTTTGCACAAATATCTTCTAAAGGTTGACGTTCCCACATGGTATCATCGGCATCGTCATGTAAATAATCAAAAATATCCGGTTCAATAACGAAAAAACCGCCATTGATCCAAACATTTTCATTTTTCGGTTTTTCCTGAAAAGTGCGGACCATGTCGTTATTATCAATATCCAACATTCCAAAACGACTTTGAGGCTGTACGCCAGTCATGGTTACAAGACCTTTCTTGCTTTTGTGAAACTCAATGAGTTTATCAATATTCACATCTGAAACACCATCACCATAGGTCAACATAAAGACTTCATTATCTAAGTATTTTTTAACCCGTTTTAATCGTCCCGCCGTCATTGTTTCCAAACCGGTGTCAATGAGGGATAT
>DAOVOB010000054.1 GCA_030629925.1 Fidelibacterota bacterium | reverse complement strand
GAGGCGAAGTTGGTAGCGAAGAAGGGTCAATTGTCCTTTGTCCTTTCTCAATTGTCAATTGTTTACGTCTCACGTCTTCATATCAAATCCACCAATATCGTATCCAACATCAGCCAGCCCTCAAGCGTACATTTTATTGAATTTTCGTTAGAAATGAACCATTCCGGATGTTTTTGATCGTATGCAGTGATCTTTTGCCATGTTCCGGGTGATAACTGGTTCTTATTCAGGCCGTCAGAGCATCGCAGACGCGTGATAAGTATGTCTGCCGCTGTTACCACATCTTTGTCATGAAAATCCTCAGGATCGCTTAAAAAGGTCTGTAAGTCAGCACAATAGGCAAATCGTTCATGTCCCAGACGGGAGTGTGCGGACGGACCGATACCAAGATAATCCTTTTCGTTCCAGTAAGAAGAATTATGTCTGCTTCTTAATCCCGCACGAGCATAATTTGAAACCTCGTAGTGTTCATATCCGTTTTGTACAAGCATATCATGAATACGATAAAAATTATCAATATCAATTTCTTCACTTTGAGGTGTTATGTCACCTTTATTGACCATATGAGCATAGGGTGTTCCAACTTCACATGTAAGATTGTAGGCAGATATATGTTCAGGTTCAAATTTAAGGATATCATTCACCGTTTTCTTGAGAGACTCAGTTGTTTGACCGGGGATAGAGTAAATAATATCTACAGAAAGATTGGAAAAGATATTTTTGGCATTATTTAGGCATTTTACAGCTGTTTCAGCTGAATGCAGACGCCCGAGAAGTTTAAGCTCATTATCATTCAGGGATTGGATCCCGATCGATAAGCGGTTAAAACCGATATTATATAGGTTTTTCAGAGAATTTACATCGGAAGAAAACTCAGGATTGATCTCTATCGTGATCTCGGGAAATTGGGTAAATGTAAAATGCTCCCGAGCTGTTTGGATAATATCGGACAATTGTTTAACAGTTAATAGATTCGGTGTACCGCCACCAAAGTACAGGGTTTCAACTTGATGGTTTTCCTGCAATTTATTACCATGAAAAGCAAGTGATCTTTTAAGCGCATCCACATAAGTATCCATATTGCTGTGATCTTCCAAGCTATAAAAATCACAGTAATGACATTTGTGTTGACAGAAAGGGATGTGTATGTAGAGTGCGAGTGTTTTCATAAAAATAAAAAACCCCGCTCAAAGAACGGGGTTTGAAGTATTCTAATTTAAATCAATTGTCCATGACACGGCCGGCGCCCATGCGTAAGACCTTACCTTCGGTATTTTTTAGACCTTTAGTTGCATTCCGGCTATCGATGACGAGGTTCGAATTATCGACAATAAATTGATAATCAACATTATTATGAGCTGTAGTGATCACGACGGCGTCCAATGACTTTAACAATTCTGCCGTCAATGGAACTGATTCCACCTTACCGCCATTGCGATTGAATTCCGGGCAGTAAGAATCATGATAACAAACAGTTGCACCACCATCTTCGAGCAGGTTGTAAACATCAAAAGCAGGTGATTCGCGAAGATCATCGATATCGTTCTTATAAGCCATACCCAAAACCATAACAGTTGAGCCATTCAAAGCTTTTTTATGCATATTCATACCATCCATTAGCGTATGAACGACATATTCGGGCATGGATGTATTCACTTCAGCTGCAAGGTCAATAAATTTAGTTTTGTAGTTCAAAGTTTTCATTTTCCAGCTCAGGTAATGAGGGTCGATCGGAATACAATGACCACCCAAACCGGGACCGGGATAAAATTTCATAAAACCGAAAGGTTTGGTTGCAGCGGCATCAATTACTTCCCATGCATCAACGCCTAGGCGGTCACACATGATCGCAAGTTCATTGACCCAACCGATATTGATCATACGAAAAGTATTTTCAAGCAATTTCGCCATTTCAGCCGCTTCTGCAGAAGAAACAGGGACGATCTCATCAAAGATCTGATCATAGATCGCTTTTGAGTGCTCCAGACAAGCCGGAGTAACACCACCAAGGACTTTTGGTGTATTTTTTGTGAGGTAGATTGGGTTACCCGGATCAACACGTTCGGGTGAAAATGCAAGATAGAAATCTTCACCGCATTTTAAACCTGATTCTTCTAGACGAGGGAGCATGTATTCGCGGGTAGTTCCGGGGTAGGTTGTTGATTCAAGGATAACGACTAAATCTTTGTGCATATATTTTTCAATTTCCACCAAAGCAGAAGTGATAAATGACATGTCCGGATCTTTAAGTTTGTTTAGAGGTGTTGGTACACAGATAGAAACTACATCCATATCGTTGATCACTGAGAAATCAGTCGTTGCAACGATCAAGCCTTTATCAACAGCGGCTTTTAGTTCAGCGTCTTTAACATCACCTATATAATTTTCACCTTTAGTGATCTTTTCAACTTTTATAGGATCAATTTCAATGCCAGTAACTTTAATACCGACATTTGCGACTTCAACTGCTAAAGGAAGTCCAACATAGCCTAAACCGATAACACAAAATTGTGTATCTTTAGTTTTTAATTTTTCCAGAAATGACATTATTGTGCTCCTTAATTCTATTTCAAAATTATAATTCTAATAATACTAAAAAAGCGTAGTTCCTCCAATACTAAAATTCGTATTTAGCCAATACTTCATCTAGTGTGGGAAGAGCTTTATCTTGCTCTGAAAGTACAGGTATTTTTATTAATTCGTTCAGCCCCAATTTCGGGTCATTCCAACGAATTCCGCCTTGATGATCTGATGCATAGGGTGATGAAACTTTATATGAAACACATGCTTCGTTCGATAAAACATAATAACCATGTGCAAAACCTGTGGGTATGAACAATTGATCTTCATCTTTAGCTGACATTTTGATGTTGATCGTCTTTAAATATGTTTTTGAATCTTTTCGAAGATCTGTAACGAAATCAATGATCTCACCTTTGATCATAGTGATCAATTTTGCTTGTTCAAAGGGAGGTATCTGGAAGTGCATACCGCGAAATGCATATTTTTTGGAATGAACCAAATTATCCTGAACGAAATCACAATCAATACCGGCTTCTTTATAGCGTGTATCCCGATAAGTCTCTCTGAAATCGCCACGCTGATCTGTAAACACCTCAGGGCGAATTAAAATAACATCAGCTATTGCTGTTTTAATAATCTTCATTTTGATCTCAATCTTACCTATTAAACCTTAACCTTTAAACCCTATACCTTATACCGTATACCTCATACCCATTAGTACGCACACTTAGTCCGACCTGTACAAACAAAGGTAAATCCTTTGTCCTTCATATCGCGAGGGTCGTAAGTATTTCGTGTATCAATAAAAATAGGTGTTTTCAATAGTTTTTTTACTCGCTTCATATCCAAAGAACGGAATTCATTCCACTCGGTCATAAGCACCATCGCATCCGCACCTTCAATGGCATCGTATGCATTCTTTTTGTAATTCAGGTCGGGAAAATCACGTTTAAAATCATCACTTGCAACCGGGTCATAGACTTGGACAGTGGCGCCTTCTTTTTCCAATAGGGAAATAACTACTTTAGCGGGGGAGAAGCGTGTATCATCTGTCTCAGGTTTAAAAGCCAATCCAAGTATGGCAATAGTTTTTCCTTTAAGATCCGGCATGACAGATCTCAATTTCGCGACTACACCTTCTTTTTGATATTCGTTGGCTTCTATTGTAGCTTCAACAACACGACTTTTAACACCGTGTTCTTTAAATATTTCAACAAGTGCCATCGTATCTTTAGGGAAACATGATCCACCGAAACCGGGTCCTGCATGCAGGAATTTTGGAGATATACGGCCGTCAAGCCCCATAGCTTTGGCAATTTCACTTACGTCTCCACCTACAATATCGCAGAGATTTGCAATTTCATTGATAAAGGTGATCTTAACAGCAAGAAAAGCATTAGAAGCATATTTGATCAATTCCGCACTTTCGATATTTGTCTCAACATAGGGAACACCACGAATGATGAGTGCGTGATAGACATCTTTCATGATAACTTGAGCTTTTTCACTGCGTGATCCTACTACAACACGATCGGGATTTAAAAAATCACCGACTGCGGAGCCTTCGCGAAGAAATTCTGGATTTGAAACAACATCGTAATAGTCTTTTTTTTCTGAATTTTCCATGATCAGTTCTAAGGTTTTCTTGCCTGTACCCACCGGGACGGTTGATTTATTGATAAAGACCTTATAATTGTTCAAATTTTTGGCAAATGAAGTCGCTACAGCCCAAACAGCCCTAAGATCCGCTTCGCCGCCTTCACCCGGAGGTGTACCAACGGCGGAAAAGATAACTTTAGAGTCCTGGATAGCTTGGTCAATATTGGTTGTAAAGCTCAGGCGTCCTGCACGAACATTACGCTGTACAACTTCAAGCAGGCCTGGTTCATAAATGGGGATACCGCCTTTTTGAAGGATTTTGATTTTGGATTCATCAATATCAACACCGATCACGGAATTACCAAAATCCGCCAAACCGGCTGCTGTTACCAATCCTACATATCCTGTACCAACTACACAGATCTTTTTCATTCTTCCTCCGTGGTCCCGTCTATCTTGGGACGAATAATATTTACATAAGTGCCTGCGTTAACAAGCGGAAATAGTTCAATAACATCTTTATTGCTCATACGGATACACCCTTTAGACTGAGGTGTTCCTAATAATCCTTCCTCATGCGTGCCATGAATATAAACAAATCGCCAGTAAGATGTGCGATTGATCTCTTCAAGGCCCTTTAGCCAGATAATGCGAGAAGTAACCGGATCAATTTCTATATTTGTCGTATCCGTGAAGATCGTTGCGATCTCTCCTGTCGGACGACGATCATAAAAACACATGCCTTCGGGTGCAGTATCACCATATTTGCTATCGATGACATGAACGCCCCAAGGAGTCTGATTACTTCCTCTTTCGGCACCGTAACCATATTTTGATGCAGAGATAATATAATCTTTTAACACTATCAGTCCATCTTTTACTGAAACAAGAAAAAGTTTATTGTCATTACCGTCAATGAGAATCAGGGTATCCAATTCGGTGACACCTGTCACTATTTTGATCTCTTCAACAGCAGATGCCAGGCGCTCAACATTTGGCATATACACCTTTTCAGTCGCCATGGTCGTGGGTTCGGTTTTAGTCTCTTCTGTATCTTTCTTACAAGATGTAAATGTGAATAAAATCAGTAAGGATACTGAAAGAGAAACAAGGTGCTTAAAAATTGTATTTTGTTTCATTCGCATGCTATCATTTATGTTAGTACAGCCGGGGAGACTCGAACTCCCACACCCTGAGGGCGCCAGATCCTAAATCTGGTGCGTCTGCCAATTCCGCCACGGCTGCATTATTGACTGGCGAATATAGGGAAAGGAGGCAGGAAATCCAATAGGAAATCAATAATCATTTTCAGCTGTTTTTCCTTGAAGGATCATTACGCCCGAAGAGGTCCCGATCCGGGTCGCTCCGGCGTTGATCATTGCCATGGCATCTTCGTAAGAACGAACTCCGCCGGAAGCTTTAACCTCAAGCTCATCACCGACCGTTTCTTTCATGAGTTTTACGTCCTCAAGTGTGGCACCGCCTGTCGAAAAACCGGTGGATGTCTTGACAAAATGAGCGCCGGCAGATTTTGCCAGTTCACACGCCGTGACCTTTTCTTCATCTGTGAGCAGACAAGTTTCAATAATGACCTTTACGGTATTTCCTTCGGCGGAACTTACAACGGCTTTAATGTCCCCTTCCACTAAGGCATTATCACCATCTTTTAGTGCACCGATATTAATAACCATATCAATTTCATTTGCGCCGTCTTCAACTGCCATCAGGGTTTCCGCTGATTTGATCGAGGGTATCGAGGCTCCCAACGGGAATCCTACAACGGAGGCAAGTTTCACTTTTGTCCCGTCAAGAAGTCCGGCACAATAGGCTACGTTGCACGGATTTACGCAGACAGCGACAAAGCCGTTATCAATGGCCTCTTGACATAATTTGTCCAGGTCAGCTCGTGATGCCTGCGGTTTAAGCAGAGTGTGATCAATATATTTTGCTAAGTTCATATTTTATCCCATCAATTGTTTTATTTCGTTCAAGAATTTATCACCCAGTTCGTTCGCTGCATCCGATGTGGGTGCTTCACTGTATACGCGCAATATCGGTTCGGTATTTGATTTGCGCATGTGAACCCAACTATCAGCCCAAGTGATCTTCAATCCATCGACGATATTGCAGTCCTCATCGACAAATTTAGCTTTCAATTTTTCCAAGATGGCATCAGGATCATTTGTTCCGATATCAATTTTCTTTTTACTCATCTTGTATTGCGGGAAGTCCGCATATTTTTCGCTCATGCATCGTTCATCCGAAGCCAGAAAGTTCAATACCATTGCTGCGCCAACAAGTGAATCTCGTCCAAGGTGAGAATCAGGGGAAATGATCCCGCCGTTACCTTCACCGCCGATCACAGCATCGACCTCTTTCATTTTCTTTGCCACATTGATCTCGCCGATAGCGGTACGCAGACATTCTGCACCGTATTTTTCGGCAATATTTGTGACGGCCAATGTCGTAGAGAGGTTTGTAACCACTTTAGGATCCGGAACAGGGCATTGTGATAGTACTGTTTCAGCGGCCATTACCAGCGTGTATTCTTCAGAAAGATAATTGCCTTTTTCATCGCAGACAGCCAAACGGTCTGCATCGGGATCCACTGCCAGTCCAAGATCGGCTTTATTGCTTTTTACGGCTTCAAGTAGGTCGACCAGATTCTCAGGCAGAGGTTCAGGTGTGTGTGGAAAAAATCCGTCCGGAATACAATTAACCTCAATAACTTCACAACCCAATGCTTTCAGCATCGCCGGTAGTGCAAGTGATCCACCACCGTTTACGGCGTCTATCACGACTTTGAATTTGCCTTTGCGAATAGCATCAACATTGAGATAGGGAAT
>DAOVOB010000123.1 GCA_030629925.1 Fidelibacterota bacterium | reverse complement strand
ATTTGTCGACCTGCATCATTAAAATAATATTCACGGGTCACATCAAAATCATGCCATTCAAGTATTCTGGAAATGGTATCGCCCAAAACAGCTTGGCGACCATGTCCGATGGTCAGCGGTCCGGTTGGATTAGCAGATACAAATTCAACCTGAACTTTTTTTCCTTTACCGGAATTACTTTTTTGAAAATCTTCTTTTTCTTTACGGATACGAGGAATATATGCTTGAAAATATTCAGGTGTGAAAGTAAAATTAATAAAGCCCGGCGCAACGATCTCGATCTTTTCCAAACCTTTGATCTTTCCTTCAAGCTCAGCTGCAATATCATTTGCAATATCTAGGGGTCGGCGCTTTAGTTGTTTTGCAAGGGTTAATGCTACATTTGAGCTAAGGTGTCCAAAGGTGTTTTTTCTTGGGCGTTCTACAGAAAATTGCGCGCGCTCCCACCCAAGCCGTTCCAGACATAAGTAAATTTCATTTTGTACTGCTTGTAACATATTCTCCTCAAAAACAGACATAAAAAAACGAGTTGCTAATGCAACCCTCTAACTATGGAAAACTAATAGTTTTCTTAGTCTATATCAAATAAAAACTTTGTAAATATGTTCCGCAGGAAATGCTTTATTTTGATCAGATCCGCATATCGGAAATAAGTAAGTCATCAGCAGAAAGTGGTGTGCAATTAATATCCCAAGTATTTTCATTCAGGATCACGTGAACTTGTATTTCTTCATCGGGTTTCGCTTTTGAATAGCGACCAAGTAAGCGTGAGGCTAATTCCATATCTTTTTTTGAAAATTCACCGCTGCCTATGGCAATGCCGCCGATCACATTTTTAATTTCAAAGAAATAACGTCCTGAAATATAAGGCTGTAATAAATGATATTCTGATTCATCGCGTGAAATAACAAGTTTTGCATTCTCTGATATTCTAAAATGACGTCCTATTCGCAAAAGAGGAGCATCTTTTCTAGGAAAATCATCTTTCCCATATTGATCAAGCAGATCTTTGACACGATCACCGTATTCCGGAACGATCAGATAACAATTTCCTCCGGCAGCAACGGCAAGTTCTTCAACTCCAAGTTCTTTTGCCAATGATAGTTGAGGCGTACGTCCACGACCTTGAAAACCTTTTAGTTTATTCCTATCTACTAATCCCTCAAGCTCGGGAATAGTGGGTTCCAAACATAATGCGGAAAGTGGTCTTAATAGTTTACCTTCTATACCACTTTCTTGTAAAGCGATCTTCATTTGGTGCGCAAGCTGACTTTTGGGACGCTGCCCTACAACTTCGCCCGTAAAAACAAAATCGGCACCTTCTTCTTTCATGACTCGAGCTGCAACGCGTATCATATGCAAATGGCAATCCAAACAAGGATTGACATTTTTTCCATACCCATATTTTGGATATAATAGCGTATCCCAATACTCTTCCTGAATATTTTCGATGCGAAATTTTACACCCAGAGCCTTAGCGGTATCTTCAACACTACGCTTTCCGTCTGCAGAAACTTCTTTATGATCTGTAAAACCTGTACGAATAAGTAATCCGGTAACTTCAATTCCTTGCTCTTTGATCAGAGCACAAGCCAGAACGGAGTCAAGCCCTCCGGATAATAAGCCGATCGCTTTTATTTTTTTTGCCATGGCTGTTCCTTTTCTTCGATCTTACTTTTTCTTACAAGCGTAATCTTATAACCACATTTCGTAAAATGAGATTCAATAATATCCTGATGAGTTTCAAAACGATCATAATGAATGATCACTACATCCGAATCGGGGTAAACAACCAGCATTTCCGCACCGGAAGCACCCAGTATTTCGGATTTTAACGAATCAAGTGATATGGCATCTTCATTGGGGATATAGCGATATACAATCTCATTTTTCCTTGAACTGCTGCAAGTTGCAAAACCCATCAAGAATAAGATCATAAAAAGGCAAGTATATACATGTCGTTTTTTCATGCTCAATTATACATAATTTTTCCTTCAAATACTAAAATGTTTATGCATCTTCAGTAGGTGCACTGTTAAAGTTAAACGTTTTGAAACACTAGGAAAATATAATAGATTAAGCCGTTAATACTATGGAGAAAAAATGAAAGTCAGAGCATATTTGGTTACTCTATTACTAGTAAGTAGTCTTTGGGCAAATTCACCATTTTATTCCGTACAGACACATTTCGGTCAATATCGTCGTGGAGATATGGATTCTTCATCCGTTGAAGAGCAATTGGATCTATGTGCCGAGGCAGGCATTCAAATGATCCGCGATGAATGTCTATGGTCCGATGTGGAAACGGATTCTGGCATTTATATCATTCCTCCGGAAATCGATCATTATGTTAATTCAGCTCTGGCACGCGGAATTGATATTTATATGATCCTAAACTATAACAATTCCATTTATGCCGCTTCAAACGGTTCAGGTGTCACCACACAAGCAAATAGAGATGCTTATGCTCGCTACTGTCAGGCCATTGTAGAGCATTTCTCTCCGATAGGAGTTAAACACTACGAAATTTGGAATGAACCGAACCACGGAGTACTATTTTGGACACCTCAACCTAATGCCAGTGATTATACTGCATTGCTTCATACGGCTTATGATTCAATTAAAGCTATCGATTCGACGGTAATAGTCATAGGATGTGCTACATCACCGGCTATAGGGAATCCATCTCCATATATCGAAGGACTGAATTTCATTCGAGATGTCTATGCCGCAGGCGGGGCAAGTTATATGGATGCGGTTTCCTTCCACTTGTACCAGGTCGCTTACCGCCCCGAACATGAATTCATTTCCTATGTAAACAGTGTTAAATCTTATGTCGGTGATAAACCAATATATTTCAGTGAATTCGGTTATCCGACTCACAATGCCTGGCCAAATATATCTTTAGCTAAGCAAGCCCAATACGTCACACGAATGTTTTTAACTTGTTTAATGGATCCGCAAATTCGATCTGTTATTTATTATGATCTGAAAAATGATGGGACAGTTATAGAAGAACCTGAGCATAACTTTGGTCTTTTGGAATTCGACAAAACCCCAAAACTTGCATATACGGCATTGAAAGAGCTCATTTCCCAAGCTGATACATTAAAACCTAGAACATCTTCTTCAGAAAATGATATCTACCTCGCTAATATGAATGATTCACTCACGATTGCCTGGACTTTTAGTGGTGCAAAATCACATGATCTGCCGGTTAATGCTAATTATGTTCGAATTGAAGGGATGCTTGGCGATACTCTTGCATATTATATGACCGAAAATGACACCATCAATTTGAGTGTTAATGAAAGTCCTCAATACTGTATTACTCAGCAAGAGGCTCCCATCGTCACTGAATTTTTATTTAACGATCATGATTTTTTATTATATCCGGATGAAAATTTACAATGTACTTATACGGCAAAGTCTATAGACGATACACCGATCATTATCAACCCCAGTTCACTATCGTGGGAGTTCATTGGCCAAACGGGGTCGATCGAAAAAGATATCTTCACCGCATCAGCTCCCGGAAGCGGAATGATCTTTGCAGATATTCAAGGTATGAAGGATACCATCAATATTACAGTTCTTGAAGATCCGGGTTATTATACTGTAGAATCATTTTCCGATACATCAAATTTTACGCTATCCTCGAGTTATTTAAATATGGATGTATCTAATCTTTCTATGCAAACTGGGAATAATTGGGAAGCACTTTCTCTCAATTATGAATATTCAGGTTCAACGGCAATAGCTTATATCAGTAAGAATATTTTGTTCAATCATCATGCTGATTCGATCTATTTAGATATCAAAACAGATGAAAAAGAATACGATTTCCGTCTCTACTGTAAAGATGCTAAGGGAAAATCTTATACACTGTATATGAAACCCCGTCCAACGACATGGATCAATACATGGGGAACTCTTGGATGCCCTGTTGAGATCGATGAATCAGCAATTCCTCCAGTAAATATATACAAAATATATGTAAAACTCAGACCGGGTTCTACAAGCCAGACAATTCCTTACACCGGGGAAATTCTCTTAGACAATTTACGTATCAAACGTGGCGATGCTGTTGGAATTATAAATGATATTGATATACCGATTGACATCCAATTATCCCAAAACTACCCTAATCCCTTTAACGGATATTCCAAGATTCGTTTTCAATTACCTCAGGCATCCATGGTTCGTATTGATATTCTTGATCTTCGAGGAGCTGTCGTTGCCAGTCCTCTGAATTCATTTCATTCACCCGGAGATCATTATCTTGATCTGGATATGCAATCTTTGTCATCCGGGATTTATATATATCGCTTAACAACGCCTTATTCAACCCTAAACAGAAAGTTTGCTTACATAAAATAATGAAAAACATACCTTTATTACTCAATCATTGCAGCGAATTATTTTCGCTGTGGTACAATAAAGAACTTATTGTACGTGCTGCGGACAAGATCAAACGAAATTATTTCAAGGAACGCCGATATTTAGGCTCCAAAGACAGAAAATTTATTGAATTGCTATATTTTGATATGATCCGCAATTTGCGCTTATATCTCTGGCAAATCAATGAGATCCAGTCCGGAGAAAACCATAAAATATCTGCAGAGCTATTGACAGTTCATGCTTATAAGCGTTTATTTCCGAAGGAAAGTTTAAAACAGGAATTCAGGATAGATGATAAGAT
>DAOVOB010000237.1 GCA_030629925.1 Fidelibacterota bacterium | reverse complement strand
TATAAGGTCTTCGGGATTATCATTATATCCTTCAAGTAAGAAAACCTCGAGCCATATCTTGCCTTTGAACTCCTTCCGGAAGCGAATAAGCCCTTCAATATGTTCTTTATGATCGAGATCATGCTGGGGGCGATTTAGGCGGAGAAAAGCTTCCCGCGTGGCCGCATCTAGAGAAGGTAAAACCACATCAGCTTGCATTAGTGATTTACGTACTTCGAAATTGATAAGTAATGTCCCGTTTGTCAGAACCGCTATTTTTATCTTGGGATATTTACCTTTGATATACAAGATCACATCGCCTATCCGCAGATTTAAGGTGGGTTCTCCGGAGCCCGAAAAAGTAATATAGTCGGGTATCGGATGATTTGTCAAATAATCATCCAATTCCTTAATAACCTTGCCATAGGGAACATATTCCCGCCGTTCCAATGTCAATTCGGTGGTTGCTCCACATTCGCAGTAAACACAATTAAGAGTGCATATTTTATGTGGAACAAGGTCAACTCCAAGGGATATCCCCAATCTTCGCGAAGGCACAGGGCCAAATAAATATTGATAGGTCATAATCTTTAATCGTATGCTTTTCTTATTTCTAAAGGATCTTTAAGGGATGACAACATCTCCTGCCAATGTTCGCTTTTCCAGGTGCCCAATTCGTCATGAACCAATTGATATTTCTCGGGAATTGGGTGTGTGCCAATCACAACGGGAATACGATATCGGGTTTCAATATATTTTTTAAACTGATCGATCCTGGGACATGGCGGATAACCCACGACCAGTCCGGTTGCAAGGTGAATGACCTCAGCTCCGTTTTTGATCATTTCTTCGGGAGCGTATTCAACATTGCCTCCGGGGCATCCTCCACATGAAGTATATCCTACAATTTCTACATCTTCTTCTTTGGAATAACGTTTGAAAGCACCTTCACGTTCGCGCAAAGCCCTAAAGCATTTCCCTCCAGCACAGGAATGATAACGGTGACAAATAATGATCCCTATTTTTGTTTTTTTCATGAAATTATTTCTCCATAGGTGTTTTTTGTGCTGATAGTAATACAATATCATCTTCATCCACGCCAATATCACCCGCAATGACCGGACACTTCGCTTTCAGCAGGAAAAATACCGGTTTATCGGTCTCGGAAAGTCCTTCATAATTTCCCTGCCCTTTGCTGATGATCATGTCCGCCTGTTCAAATCTTTTTAAAAAATCCTCATTGCATAGATCTAATATCGTAGCCGGCGCCGGTGAACCGGAAGAAATGATCTCGGCAACTTCATCCAGTCCGGAATCAATAGCATCTTCTTCCGTCACATCATTGATTATGGCTCTGCCACGTACCACGTAAGTAACAGGTTTGGCCAAGGTTTCGATCAGGATCTTGTCAAATACGGATTCACCCGCATTGTCACCAAGATACAGTATATGTTCGGCTTTATTTAATTTATCCCTAAATTCATCAATATCACAAATAGCAAAATCTCTTTGAAGAATATGTTCAAGATCATTTTCGATATGGAATTTCTTATCCATTCCAAGGTCCATAACATTGCCTGCAATTGCAATGCGTATTGCCATTAATAGCGGGTCTTCGGATGACTGTAATTTTTTCTTAAGCTCTGGATACAAGCGCTTTGCTTCTTCGATATGAGCTTTCTTTTCATTTTTATATGGATCTTCTATACCCGTGATCTTACGAATCTCATCATATATGATCAGTCCCATTTCGGGTGGTGTTTGCTCTAAGGTAATGTCCTTGATCCTGCATCCAATACGATCCATTAGTGCTTTGATCTTGTTTTCATCGTTAGTTGACATTTGCCCTGCTCGGAGGGCTTGTTTTACAAAACAGGGAATACACTGGAGATAGGTTTTCATTTATTTTCCTTATAGGGTATTTCGATACAACGTCCTGCTCCACCTTGAATATATTTTTCCGGAAAGCGTTCGGAGATCTTTGTGATATAACGAGTACAGTGAGTCGGACAAACGAGGTCGACATTTTCAAGAATATCGAATTGATCAAAGCCATGAAATCCACCTAGTACCATATGTATCTTACCATGTACACTTGAGGCATTCATGATATAATCCAGCCCTGGATGCGAGCACCCGGCAATAACAACAAGACCTTGTGGTGTTTTAATAACCAGCGACTGTTCTATCCCTTTTAGCTCACCGCTTGAATAAAGCATATTGGTAATAGCGATCGGCTCATTGACATGCACGATATTTCTAGCGCGTCTTACGCCACGAAGGGATTCTGGCACATAAACATCTACATCGGGATTTTCATGCAAAAACGCAGCAAGTCCGCCGATATGATCAAAATGATTATGTGAAATAAAAACCGTATCTACTTTTTTGGGGTCAAGTCCCATTTTCTTCATATTCTCAAGCAAAATATTCCCATCTGACCCGGCATCAAAAAGAATATGCTTGTTATCTGTTTCGATATATGCGGCAAATCCCCAATCGGGAATCAGTGTTTTCTTATAAACAGTATTATCATAAATAATTGATATTTTGAGCATTCTATTTCTTCTTCCATAGACGAGGTATCCACATAGGAACCTCTTTCATGTAGACTTTGTATTCATCACCAAAATGTGCGATCAATAATTTTTCCTCGTATCGGCAAATTGCATAAAGGAATATAATAATTAATATCCAAACTCCAGCAGCCAAAAGTGAAAGATTCAGGCATAATAGACCGAAATATAAAAGTATTTCAGAGACATACATGGGATGCCGCATCTTGCCATAGATTGCTTTAGAAATGACCTCAGCCTTATCCCGTTTTTCGC
>DAOVOB010000208.1 GCA_030629925.1 Fidelibacterota bacterium | reverse complement strand
CTTATAGGGTATTTCGATACAACGTCCTACTCCACCTTGAATATATTTTTTAGTTAAGCGTTCGGAGCTCTTTGTGAGATAACGAGTACAGTGTGGTGGACAAACGAGGTCGACATTTTCAAATATATCAAATTGATCAAAGCCATGAAATCCACCTAGGATCATATGGATCTTGCCATATTTACCGGCAACTTTCATGATATAATCTAGTCCGGGATGTGAGCACCCTACAACAACCACAAGGCCTTGTGGTGTTTTAATAACCAGCGATTGTTCTATCCCTTTTAGCTCACCGCTTGAATAAAGCATATTGGTGATAGCGATCGGCTCATTGACATGCACGATATTTCTAGCGCGTCTTACGCCACGAAGGGATTCTGGCACATAAACATCTACATCGGGATTTTCATGCAAAAACGCAGCAAGTCCGCCAATATGATCAAAGTGATTGTGCGAAACAAAAACTGTATCGACAGCCTTGGGATCCAATCCCATGTTTTTCATATTCTCGAGAAGTATGTGTCCATCGGAGCCGGCATCAAATAAGATCGTTTTTTCATCTGTTTCGATGTATGCGGCAAATCCCCAATCGGCTATCAGATTTTTTTTGTATAATGTGTTGTCATAGACAAGTGATATTTTCAGCATTCTATTTCTTTTTCCTTAAACGAGGGATCCACATGGGAACCTTTTTCATATAACTTTTATATTCCTCACCGAAATGTGCCAATAGTAGTTTTTCTTCATAGCGGCATATCCCATAAAGAAAACCAATGATCAACAAGCAAATGCCTGCAGCAAGCAGTGAAAGATTCAGGAAAAGCAATCCAAAATATAAAAGGATCTCAGAGACATACATGGGATGCCGCATCTTGCCATAGATTGCTTTAGAAATGACCTCAGCCTTATCCCGTTTTTCGCCAAAGATAATTGATATACTCGTTATTACAAGATAAGCGGATATGCAGATTGTAATAGCGGCCAAAGGGAGGCGAATGTATAAGGGGACAATATCATTTAAAAAAATAGTTTTTTTAAAGATAAAACCATCGCTTATCCACACTAAGACAAATAAAATGAAAGAGATTAGTTGACCGGCATCACCTAAACGATGTTCGCCAATAAGATCAGGTCGGTTATGATGTTCTTTTTTTGACATGTTTATATCCTTTAACTCAATGCCACATCCAGTAGCATCATGGCAGCAAAACCGATCATGGCCCCAATAGTGGACCAGTCCGTTTCATCACCTCGTTGCGATTCCGGGATCAATTCTTCCACTACCACAAAGATCATGGCGCCGGCCGCAAAGGCCAATGCGTAAGGGAGTATGGGTGTTACCTTCAAGACAAGAAGTGCGCCAAGAACACCGGCAATCGGTTCTACGACACCTGATAATTGTCCATAATTAAAAGCTTTCCATCTTGACAGGCCCTCGCGACGTAGTGGGATGGATACGGCAGCCCCTTCCGGGAAATTCTGAAGACCTATACCTATCGCTAAAGCGATCGCACCGGTTAACGCGCCCAGGCTTGGATCATGAAAAAGAGAACCAAAAGCAACGCCGACAGCCAGCCCTTCGGGAATATTATGTAAAGTAATAGACAATACTAATAAAATCGATCGGTCCCATGAGGTTTTAATACCTTCAGCTTTATCCACAGGTAAACCCAAATGTAAGTGAGGTAAAATTTTATCTATTCCCAACAAACTTGCACCACCTAATAAAAAGCCGATCACAGCAACCAGCCAAGGAATTTGTCCATTCGCCTCTGCCATATCTATAGCTGGAGCCAGTAAAGACCAAAATGCCGCCGCAATCATAATACCTGCAGCAAAACCAAGCATTGCATTTAATAATTTTTGGTTGATCTGCTTAAAGAAAATAACCATAAACGAACCGGCAGCGGTCATAAACCAGGTAAACATAGTTCCTATTAAAGCCAATAATATGGGATTATAAGTCAACAGTTTTTCCATCATGTATAAATTCTCCTCATGTTTCTTTTCGCTTACTTTTGGGCGCAAACAATATCCATGATATGGCTCGTTCTGGCAGCGCTTTCACCTGTACTGGGGCACTTTCCTTCACCGCGTAACTCCGACACTATCGTCCGGATCAAGGGTTCTTGAATGTGCTGCGGTAAAATCATCTCTTCCGATATTTGTCCCATACTTGAAGAGACACCTTCAATGTGAGCATGAGCGAAAGTTGAAAAATGTAATTCCCCTTCTTCGCCGACAATTAATATTTCGTCTTTAACATCCGGTTCGGGGGAAGCAAAATCCCACTTGCCGCGACCCTTCACACCACTTTGAAATGCAAATTCCGCTGATACGGTATCGGCAGGTTCATAAAGTCTCGCTTTGTTTTCTGCCTTGCCTTTTGCTTCAATGATCGGACCGAAAAGAAAGTCCATCAGATCCAGCTGATGCGATGCCAAATCATGAAAATGTCCGCCTCCGGATATCTCCGACCGTACTCGCCAAACTTTTTCCGGATTTTTGATCTCATCAATTCGCGGACTTCGATTAAAGTTAATTTGCACCGATTTTACTTGTCCTATTTTTCCCTGCGCCAAAAGCTCTTTTACCCGCAAGAAATGCGGCAAAGCACGTCTATAGTATGCAACGAAAAGTGGAATACCCGCTTCCTTGCATGCGAAGATCATGCTTAAACATTCATGATGATCACGCGCCATAGGTTTTTCTACGTAAACAGCCTTACCCGCCTCGGCCGCCTTGATGGTATACAAAGCATGCGTATCCGGCGGTGTAGCAATGTAGACGGCATTGATCTCCGGATCATTAAATATCGTATTGCTATCAAGAGTCCAATTAGGTATATGATGCCGTGAAGCAAAGTCCATGCATGCTTCTTCATTCCGGCGCATCACGGTTTTCACTCGCGAATGAGGAATCTTATTCATAGCCGGCATACTTTTCTTTTCACATACTTTGCCGGCACCAATTACACCCCATATAATATCCTGAAGCTTTTGCATATATTAATAATCCGCTTATTCTTTATCTTCTAATTCAACAAGAATGCCGCCCCAGCGTGAAGCAACCCTATTGTATAACCAGTAAAATAAACGTAAAGTAGGATACACAATGATTAAATATAATACCGGCATAATGATGTAGGTTATACTATAATACATCATGTTCGTTTGTTTGCTTATCAATCCAATAATCAACATAACGAAACCGATAACAGAAAATATCAGCGAAAGAAGTACGGAAATAATAGCAACAACTTTTGCGCCT
>DAOVOB010000133.1 GCA_030629925.1 Fidelibacterota bacterium | reverse complement strand
AGATCGGTAAAAACATCCACACCGAGATCCCGGTGGTTGGTGATGCTAAATATGTCCTGAAAGAATTGAATAAAATATTGAATCCCCGCCCTGCGAACGGATGGTGTAAGACCGTTACGGCATGGCGGGATGAAACCCCTCTCTCCTACTCTCAAAAACCGGATGAAGATCTTGCTCCGCAATATGTGATTGAACGTATTAGTGAACTAAGCAAGGACGACGCGATCATCGTAACGGATGTGGGACAGCATCAAATGTTCGCAGCTCTTTACTATCAACATAGATCACCTCGCTGTTTTCTTAGCTCAGGAGGGCTGGGAACGATGGGCTACGGCCTTCCGGCTGCAATGGGTGCCTCTCTGGCACACCCGAAGCGCCAGGTTATCGGTATCATTGGTGATGGTGGATTCCAGATGAATATTCAGGAATTGGCTACTTGCGCCATTAATAACATACCGGTCAAAGCCATTATTTTAAACAATCAATATCTTGGAATGGTACGCCAATGGCAGGATCTTTTCTGGAATAAAAGATATTCCAAGGTTTGTTTGAAGCAAACACCCAATTGTCCTCCGAATTGTCAGGGGCCGAATCCGGATTGCCCCGAGGTTTACCGGCCTGATTTTGTAAAGGTCGCGGAAGCGAATGGCGTTAAAGGACTAAGGGCATCTAGTGTGGAAGAACTTGATACCGTATTGAAAGAGGGATTTGCACATCCCGGACCCGTGGTTATTGAATGTATCGTACGAAAAGAAGAAAATGTCTATCCAATGGTACCCGCTGGAAAACCAATTGATGAAATACTACTGGGACCGGAAAAGGAAGAAGCATGAAAACCAAACATACAATTCGTTTAAAAGTTTTAAATACCGTAGGTGTCATAGCACGCATAACCGGATTGATTTCCCAACGTGGATACAATATTGACAGTATTATGTCCACACCGACTGAAATACCCGAAATATACAGTGTTCATCTTGTTTTAACTGAAACTGAAGACAAGATCGAACAGATATCAAAACAGTTGAACAAGCTGGTGGATGTGGTAAAAGTTACTGATATTTCACATAATAAGAATTATATTGTTCGTGAGTTCATTATGGTGAAGATCAGCACCTCAAAGAATCGAACGGATCTTTTACAATTGATAGATCTTTTTAGAGCCAAAGTTTTGGATTTGGCAACGAACTATGTTGTGATCAGTCTGACAGGTTCACCCCGGAAGATCAAACGTTTTATTGAAGCCGTTCAACCTTTCGGGATACAAGAATTAGACCGTAGCGGCGAATTCGCTGTGTTGGATGTTTAAGAGTTGAAACGTTGAAGCGTTGAAATGTTGAAACAAAAGAAAAAGAATATATTTTTCAACGATTCAACAAAAATCAAATTGAAATGCGTATTTATTTGTCATCTCGATCGAAGTCCCGATGGTTTTCGGGACGAAGCAGAGAGATCTCAAACTACACAATATTTGAAATGCGGTTTAATAAAAGTCAATGAAAAGAAGAAGTTGATAGTTGATAAGTCGATGAAAACAAGAAGTTGATGAGTCGATGGGTTGATAAGTTGATAATATGTCATCTCGACCGAAGCCCCGAATTGTCGGGGCGTAGCGGAGAGATCTATTCATGCGTAAAGGTATTTGAAAAGTTGAAAGTTGATGGTTGAAGAGAATATATTTTTCAACAATTCAACGCTTCAACAATTCAACATGAGTTTAATTGAAATGAACTATAAATAAAATTTACACTAGGAGTAATTAAAATGTCAATGGAGATGTATTACGACAAAGATAGCAAACCGGAATTGCTGAAATCAAAGACTATCGCCATTATTGGTTATGGTTCTCAGGGCCATGCACAGGCACAAAATTTAAGAGACAGCGGTTATAATGTTATCGTTGGAGAATTGAAAGGTACCGATAATTATAAATTGGCCATTGAACATGGTTTCACTCCCCTTTCAGCTAAAGAAGCTTCGGCTAAAGCAGACGTTGTTCAGATCCTTTTACCCGATGAGATCCAGAAAAAAGTCTACTATGCTGATGTTGCTGAAAATATGACAGCCGGAAAAGCCCTTGTTTTTTCACACGGATTCAATATTCACTTTGGACAGATCGTACCACCCCATGATGTGGATGTATATATGGTCGCACCCAAAGGTCCGGGGCATCTTGTTCGTCGTCAATTTGTAGAAGGCGGCGGTGTACCGGCATTGATCGCTGTTCATCAGAATGCAAGTGGTGATGCCCGCGAAATGGCTCTTGCTCACGCTTGTGGAGTCGGTGCAGGGCGTTCGGGTATTATTGAAGCAAGCTTCCGTGAAGAAACAGAAACAGACCTTTTTGGTGAACAAGCCGTTCTTTGCGGTGGTTTAACAGAATTGATCCGTGCAGGTTTTGATACGCTTGTAGAAGCCGGCTATAAGCCCGAAATGGCCTATTTTGAATGTTTGCATGAAGTTAAATTGATCACCGACCTGATCTTTGAAGGCGGAATTGCCAATATGCGCTCATCGATCTCCGATACAGCTGAATACGGTGATCTGACTCGTGGACGTCGTATTATCACTGAAGATACACGTAAAGAAATGAAGAAGATCCTAGGCGAAATTCAGGACGGTACATTCGCTAAAGAATGGATCCATGAAAATGAAACCGGACGCCCGGTTTATACCGCAATAAAAGAAAAAGATGCTGAACACTTGCTTGAAAAAGTGGGTGCAAAGATCCGCGGTATGATGAGTTGGTTGAAGAAATAAGACGTAAATCGTAAGTCGTGAGACGTAAGATGTAAAGACGCGATTTATCGCGTCTCTGCTTGAATCACATTTCGAGGTCCTTTTTAACAAGGAAGTAAATGATAAACAATAAAATCCAAATCTTCGATACTCTTCTCCGTGACGGAACCCAGTCTGCAGAGATTTCCTTCTCTCTGGAGGATAAGCTGCGCATAGCTCAGGAACTTGATGGCTTTGGTATTGACTACATCGAAGGCGGATGGCCGGGATCAAATCCCAAGGATCACTTATTCTTTGAGCAAGCAAAGACTATAGAATTCAAACATGCAAAACTGGTCGCTTTTGGTAGTACTCGCCGTGCAAAATATTCTGCGGAAAAGGATCCGAACCTAAAGGCCCTTTTAGATGCTGAAACGCCTGCTGTCGCTATTTTTGGAAAATCATGGACATTGCATGTAAAAAAAGCACTCAAGATATCACTTGAGGATAATATTAAACTTATTTCCGATTCCGTGGCTCACCTTAAAAAAAATGGAAAAGAAGTCATATATGATGCAGAACACTTCTTTGACGGGTACAAAAATAATCCTGATTATGCTCTTGATACATTGCTTGCAGCTGAAGCAGCCGGTGCAGATACCTTAGTGCTCTGTGATACCAATGGCGGAACGCAAACTCTAGAACTTATCAGGATAGTAAAGAAGGTTTTAAAAAGCGTAAAGACTCCGGTTGGTGTACATTTACACAATGACTCGGATATGGCCGTAGCGAACACCGTAGCGGCTGTTAATGCCGGATGTGTCCATGTTCAAGGTACAATAAACGGGTATGGGGAACGTTGCGGTAATGCAAATCTCTGTTCTGTTATTCCAAATCTTCAGGTCAAGGGTAATTATCAATGCATTCCCGATGATCAGATCGATCAGATCACCCGGATCAGCCACTTTATTTCAGAATTGGCTAATTTACCGCCTGTGAACAATATGCCCTTTGTCGGGACATCGGCTTTTGCCCATAAAGGGGGTATTCATGTATCGGCCGTCATGAAAGATGCCACGACCTACGAGCATATCAAACCCGAGATCGTGGGAAATAAACGCGAAGTATTATTATCGGATCTCTCTGGGATCAGTAATCTGGTTTATAAAGCAGATGAACTGGGATTTGATATTAAAAAACACATTACCAAGATCCCTCAAATTATCAGGACTCTTAAACAAAAAGAACATGATGGCTATCAATACGAGGGCGCAGAGGATTCTTTAAAACTTTTGATCAAAAAGATAACGGGTGAATGGCAAAGCTATTTCAGTCTTGAAGGTTTTCGTGTTCTGGTAGAAAAAGAGTCGACCGCAACACCGCGTTCGGAAGCAACCGTTCGTATGCTGGTCAATGATCAAAAGGAACATACCGCAGCCGAAGGCGATGGTCCGGTCCATGCATTGGATCGCGCATTACGTAAGGCTCTACGAAAATTCTATCCCGAGATCAAACTTTTGCGTTTGATCGATTATAAAGTCCGTGTGATCAATGGCAATGAAGCCACCGGAGCAAAGGTTCGCGTATTGATCGAATCGGCATATGGTAATAAGCGCATCAATACGGTGGGTGTCTCCACCAATACAGATGAAGCCAGTTGGGAAGCCTTGACGGATTCGGTGAGTTGGTTTTTGCATTCTGTTGATCCAAATAATATTGAAAACTAAACAGGCGTACGGGAGACTCTAGAGTCTCCCATACAATCTCATTTTAAAATTTAGGAATGTATATGAAATACAAAATAGCAGTTCTCCCCGGTGACGGAATTGGTCCCGAGGTCATGAATGAAGCACTCAAGGT
>DAOVOB010000007.1 GCA_030629925.1 Fidelibacterota bacterium | reverse complement strand
TGGCGCCTTCTTCGATACCGACAATTTCTACTTCTTCTCCAACTTTAATAACACCACGCTCAATTCGGCCGGTTCCTACCGTTCCTCGTCCCGTAATTGAAAATACATCTTCAATCGGCATTAGGAATGGCTTGTCTATTGAGCGGACTGGCAGCGGAATGTATGAATCTACTGCGTCCATCAGCTCCTGAATGCTTTTGGTCTTTTCCGGATCATCGGGATTGTTCAATGCTTCCAAAGCTGAACCCATAATGATCGGAATGTCATCACCGGGGAATTCGTATTCACTCAAGAGTTCACGAAGTTCCATTTCTACCAGTTCTAACAATTCAGGATCATCAACCATATCAACTTTGTTCATGTAAACTACGATGTAAGGTACGTTTACCTGACGTGCCAATAGAACATGTTCGCGGGTCTGAGGCATAGGGCCATCAGCTGCGGATACGACCAGAATAGCGCCGTCCATTTGTGCGGCTCCGGTGATCATGTTCTTAATGTAGTCAGCGTGACCCGGACAGTCTACGTGAGCATAGTGACGCTTTTCTGTTTCATATTCTACGTGGGCCGTTGCGATCGTGATTCCACGTTCCCGTTCTTCCGGGGCATTATCAATACTGTCAAATGAACGAATTTCAGCACCGCCTGCTTTAGCTAATACCGAAGTAATTGCTGCAGTCAATGTCGTCTTACCGTGATCCACGTGACCGATCGTTCCTACGTTCACATGTGGTTTTGTACGTTCATATTTTACTTTAGCCATGTGAAATACTCCTTTGTTTCACTTAATTTACTTTTTCCGCAATACTTGCGGGAGCAGCTGAATAATGATCAAATTGCATCGTAAACACTGCTCGTCCTTGGGTGATTGATCTCAAGTCTGTTGCATATCCAAACATTCCGGCTAAAGGAACGTCGGCATTTAAGACCTGAGCATCATTTCGTGGGATCATGCCTTTAATTTGACCCCTCCTCGAGGTGAGGTCACCCATGACATCTCCTAAATACTCGTCCGGTGTTACTACTTCAAGAGCCATGATCGGTTCAAGCAGGATCGCATTTGCTTTCCGAACAGCCTTTTGAAAGGCAATACTACCAGCGACTTTAAACGCCATTTCTGATGAGTCCACAGGATGATGGTTTCCATCTACTAGCGTAATCTTCACATCTTCAATCGGATATCCTTTAAGGACACCGGTTTTACATGCCTCTTTAATTCCGCGTTCTACCGCAGGAATAAATTCTCTTGGGATAGACCCGCCGACGATCTTATTGATAAAAACAAAGCCTGCGCCTTTTTCAGACGGCTCAACATTAATTTTAACGCGAGCATACTGGCCTTTACCGCCGGTTTGTTTCTTAAATATTTCGTCAATTGTTGCAAGTTTAGTAATCGTTTCTTTGTAAGCAACCTGAGGTCTACCTACATGTGCCTGCACTTTGAATTCGCGACGTAAACGGTCAACAATAATATCCAAGTGCAATTCACCCATCCCCCAAATGATCGTCTGTCCGGTTGCTTCCTCATACTTGATCTTGAATGTTGGATCCTCATCCGCCAATTTGATCAATCCTTCGGTCAATGCTTCCTGATCGGCTTTTGATGCCGGTTCAATAGAAACGTTGATTACAGGATTCGGGAAGACCATCTCTTCAAGAATGATCTGATGTTTTTCATCACAGAGGGTATGACCCGTACGGGTCTTTTTTAATCCAACAACCGCAACGATATCACCGGCATGAGCCGATTTGAGATCTTCACGTTTATTGGCATGCATTTTTAATATTCGTCCGAAGCGTTCACGTTTGCCAGTCTCAGAGTTCCTCATATACTGACCTGCTTCAACGCTTCCGCTGTAAATACGTAAATAAGTCAAACGACCAACATAAGGATCAGTCATGATCTTAAATGCCAGTGCTGAAAAGGGTTCGTCAGTATTTGCTGTGCGAATTTCTTCTTTATCAGTTTTGGGTGATTTACCATGCACATCCGGAACATCCAGAGGTGAGGGTAAATAATCAACAACTGCGTTCAACAATTCCTGAACACCTTTATTCTTGAAAGCAGAGCCAACAAGAACGGGGATAATATCACCCTTGATCGTACCAACGCGAATAGCAGCTTTAAGTTCTGCTTCTGTCAGTTCCTCGCCCTCAAGGTATTTTTCAAGCAGTGTATCATCATAAGATGCAATTTCTTCAACAAGATGATAGCGATATTCTTCGACTTTTTCAGCCATATCTTTAGGAATTGGACCAAATTCAAATTCCTGTCCCAAAGTTTCTTCTTTATAAATAATAGAACGATTGTTAATAAGGTCAATAATACCTGTAAACATATCACCTGAACCGACGGGGATAAAAACCGGAAGCGGATTGGCGCCAAGGCGTTTCCGCATCATATCCAGTACATTATAAAAATCAGCACCGGCACGATCCATTTTATTTACAAACGCGATACGGGGGACTTTATAAGTGTTTGCTTGCTTCCAAACAGTCTCAGACTGTGGTTCAACACCGCCAACACCGCAGAACAATGCAACTGCACCATCCAGAACGCGTAATGAACGTTCAACTTCCGCCGTAAAGTCAACATGACCGGGTGTATCAATAATATTGATGCGGTGCTTACCCCATGAACAGGTTGTAGCAGCAGAAGTAATGGTAATACCACGTTCTTTCTCCTGTTCCATCCAATCCATGATCGCAGTACCTTCATGAACTTCACCAATTCGGTGTGAAATTCCGGTATAATACAGAATTCGCTCAGTTGTTGTCGTTTTACCGGCATCAATATGAGCCATAATTCCGATATTCCGCAATTTTGATAAATCTGAAGCCACGTATTACGCCTTTATTGTTTGGCTATCGACTGAAATGTGCAAATGCTTTATTTGCTTCAGCCATTCTGTGCGTATCTTCTTTTTTCTTGATTGATGAACCTTCTCCCTTGGAGGCGGCCATCAACTCAGATGCTAATTTAGTAGACATTGCGTTGCCTGAACGAGCACTGGAATAATTGATAATCCAGCGCATTGCTAGTGCATAACGACGGTCACGACGAACTTCGATCGGAACCTGATAAGTAGCTCCACCAATTCTCTTGGATTTAACTTCAAGAACCGGGGCAACATTATCTAAAGCTTTTTGGAATATATCCAAGCCTTTTCCACCTGTTTGTTCATTGAGTACGTCAATTGCACCATACATAATCTTCTCGGCAACACCCTTTTTGCCCTCTTCCATCAAATTATTGATGAACTTAGTAATGACTTTAGAGCCATACTTCGGGTCTGGTAATACGTCGCGTTTGGGTGGCTTATTCCTTCTTGACATAGATTTTACTCCGCTTTAAGATTTCGGCCGTTTAGTGCCGTAACGTGATCTACTCTGTCGTCTACCTTCCACACCGGCAGTATCCAGTGTGCCTCGAATGATATGGTAGCGAACACCCGGAAGATCTTTAACACGACCACCTTCGATAAGCACAATTGAATGCTCCTGGAGGTTGTGACCTTCACCCGGGATGTATGCCGTAACTTCCGTACCTGTTGTCAGGCGAACACGCGCAACTTTACGTAACGCTGAGTTCGGTTTTTTTGGCGTCGTTGTATAGACGCGTGTGCAAACACCACGCTTCTGCGGGTTTGCGTTCAAGGCAGGAACCTTGTTCTTCTTCGTGATCTTTTTTCTACCCTGTCGTACTAACTGATTGATCGTTGGCATTTATATTTTTCTCCATTTTCACAAAAGCTCAGAAAGATAATGTTTGTTCCGCTTCTATGCAAGCTTTTGTTTGATTTTTTGGGGGCTTTTTTTACTCATGCCCTTTACTTCAAAGTATAGATAAATACTACATAAAAAAACGCCCCCCGACCAATCGAGGGGCATTTATCTATTACCTAATACCAAGCTTATTCAGCTGGAACTTCAACCACCTCTTCGGGTGTTTGTTCGTCCACAACCGTATTGTCCGGTACGGGTAGTTCTACTTCTTCATATTCAGGTTCTTCCACTCGCAGTGTAGTATATTTTTCCATACCAGTACCTGCGGGAATCATCCGTCCTATGATGATGTTTTCTTTTAAACCGCTGAGGTCATCGATCTTACCTGAAATTGCCGCATCCGTAAGAACACGGGTTGTTTCCTGGAAAGAAGCAGCAGAAAGGAAGCTCTCGGTGTTAAGAGAAGCACGGGTAATACCAAGTAGCAAGGGATCAAAAGTTGCAGGTTTTGCAGCTTTGAACTTTGCAGGCCGTTTTTCAGCAGCCTTATGTCTTGCATTGTCTTCTTTAACCATATCACGAGGATAAACATTATTTTCAATAAGAGAAGTATCACCTGCGTCGTTGATAGCAACCATATCAAATAGCTTATTGTTTTCGATCTGAACTTCTTGACGACCAATACGATCCCCTACTAGAAAACTAGTATCGCCGGGATCTTTAATCTCAACTTTTTGCAGCATCTGACGTACAATAACTTCGATATGTTTATCGTTGATACGTACACCCTGCAGACGGTAAACGTGCTGGATCTCATTAAGGAGATGTTTCTGCACTTCTTTCACACCACGGATCTTAAGTATTTTACGTGGTGGAATTGCACCGTCACACAAGGGTTCACCTGAGCGAATATAATCGCCTTCATGAACCAAAATGTGCTTCCCTTTAGGGATCTTATATGTATAAAGCTCACCGAGTTCGTTCGTTACACGGATTGTCTGAATACCATGCTGTAATTTATCAAAACGTACATTTCCATCGACCTCGGAAACCACAGCTTCGTTGCTTGGGTTTCTTGCTTCGAAAAGCTCGGATACTCGTGGAAGACCACCGGTAATATCGTTGCTTCGTGCACTTTCTTTAGAACGCTTGGCCAGGGTTTGTCCCTGAATGACCTTATCGCCTTCTTTGATGATAATTGATGAATTTTCAGGAAGCGCTATCGGTTTTCCAACCATTTCAGCATCATCACCAAAAATAGCTATACGAGCAGTTTTTTCACGATCTTTAGATGCAATGATCTGCCATTCCATATGTCCTGATGAATCGGTTACCTCATCATAAGTGACACCGGCGATCAGATCAAGAAATTTCACTGTGCCATTATAACGGGAAACAATGTGTTCGTTGTATGCATCCCAGTCGTATAAAATTGAATCCGGGGCTACCTGATCGTCATTTTTGACATGAACTTTAGCACCCTGAGGGATGGTATAAGTGATCAAATTACGGTTGTCATCATCAATAATTGAAACTTTACCGTTACGGACCAGAACAATTTTTAGATCATTTTCTGAAATAAACAGGTTATCAGAGAATTCAACCCGACCTTTAAAGCGGGCGGTCTGGTGAGATTCCTGAATAATACGACTTGCAGTTCCACCAATATGGAAAGTACGCAGTGTTAACTGAGTTCCTGGTTCACCAATGGACTGTGCAGCCATAATACCAACTGCTTCACCTGTATTGACCAGTTTATCGGTCGCCAGATTTCGGCCGTAGCATTTTGCACAAACACCGGTTTTAGCTTCACAGGTCAATACTGAACGAATATAAACAGATTCAACATTTGAATTAGATATCTTTTCAGCCAGGACTTCGTCAACGAATTCACCGACTTCGGCGATTACCTCATCAGTAAGCGGATCTATTACATCTTCCTGTAAAACTCGACCTACAATACGTTCTTTCAAGTATTCGATAATGTTCTCCCCTTCTTTCAAGGAAGCAACACGAATACCATTGATGGTATTACAATCAATCGAATTGATCACAACATCCTGAGCCACATCAACAAGGCGACGAGTTAAATAACCCGCATCAGCTGTTTTCAATGCCGTATCGGAAAGACCTTTACGAGCACCGTGAGTGGAAATGAAGTATTCAAGTACAGTCAGACCTTCTTTAAAGTTTGACGTAATGGGTGTTTCAATAATATCGCCACCACCACCGGCTACGTTTTTCTGCGGTTTATTCATCAAACCACGCATTCCGGCAAGCTGTTTGATCTGATCTTTAGAACCACGAGCACCTGAATCGGTCATAATGAACAAGGGATTGAATCCTTCGTTGTCTTCAACGAGTTTTTCGTTCATGGCAGCCTGTACAGAATCGGTGGTCTTTGACCAAGCATCAATAACCTTATTGTAACGTTCATTTTCAGTAATGACACCGCGTTTACGTTTGTTATTAATGTCATTTACGATATTTTGGGTCTTATCGATAATTTCGAATTTTTCTTCAGGAATGATAACGTCTGAAAGACCGATAGAAACACCGGAACGTGTCGCCATGGCGAACCCCAGATCCTTTAGATCATCGAGGAATTCAACGGTACGGTGAATGCCAACCACACGGTTAGATTCACTGACAACACTTTCAATACGTTTCTTTGTTATCAGTTCATTATAATAAGGTAAACCTTTAGGAACGATGGAGTTGAAAAGAATACGACCAATCGTAGTTGGGATCATTTTTCCATCAACAGCCAATTTTACTTTCGCATGTAAGGTCACCCATTCATTATCCAAAGCAAGAAGGGCTTCGTCATTACTATAATAAGTAGAGCCTTCACCAGGTTGATTTGATTTCGCACGGGTAATATAGTAAGACCCCAAAACCATATCCTGTGACGGAATAGAAATAGGATTACCATGTGCAGGATGTAAAATATTACTACTTGCGAGCATCAGCATCCGTGATTCGATCTGAGCTTCAAATGAAAGCGGTACGTGTACCGCCATCTGATCGCCGTCAAAGTCGGCGTTGAAAGCAGAACAGACAAGTGGGTGGATGCGTAGAGCTTTTCCATCAATCAAGATGGGCTGAAATGCCTGAATACCTAAACGGTGAAGTGTAGGTGCACGGTTCAAGAGAACAGGGTGGTCTTTGACTACATATTCCAGAAGGTTCATAACCTCAGGATCACGTTCTTCAACCATACCCTTTGCTACTTTAGCCGTTCCTGCAAGTCCACGAACCAAAAGTTCATGGATCAAATGCGGTTTAAATAGCTCAGTTGCCATTTTCTTAGGAATACCACATTCATGCATATGCAATTCAGGTCCCACAACAATAACTGAACGAGCTGAATAATCAACACGCTTACCGAGCAAATTCTGACGGAAGCGTCCTTCCTTACCGTTCAACATATCTGAGAGGGATTTCAGTGGACGGCGTGTACCTGAACGGACAGCCGCACGTTTTCTACCGTTATCAAAGAGTGAGTCAACAGCTTCCTGAAGCATACGTTTTTCATTTCGTAATATAACTTCAGGGGCTTTAATGTCGATCAACTGTTTCAAACGATTATTTCGGATGATCACACGTCGGTACAGATCGTTCAAATCCGATGCGGCAAAACGTCCGCCTTCAAGCGGAACGAGAGGGCGCAATTCGGGAGGAATGACCGGAAGTACCTTCAGGATCATAAATTCCGGACGATTGATCGGTTCATCTTCATTGTTGGTGGTAAATGACTTTAAGATCTTCAGGCGTTTAACAATATCGTCACGTTCAGAGACAGATTTTGTATTACGCAACTGAGTTTTAAGATCGCTGACAAGTTGAGGGACATCCAAGTCAACCAACAACTCATAAACAGCTTGTGCACCGGTTTTAGCAATAAAGAGATCTTCTTCATCAATGGGCTCTTCAGCTTCTTCACCGTAGGTGTAGAACAATTCGAAATAAGTGTCTTCGTCCAACAATTCCATATGTTTGACGGGACGAACTTTTCCATTTTCTTCAACTTCGGCTTTACCTGGTTGGATCACAACATATGATTCATAGTAAATGATCTGTTCCAGTTCTTTAGCGGGGATACCCAGCACATTTGCCAGTTTTGAGGGGATAGATTTCAGGAACCAAATATGTACGACAGGAACGGCAAGGCTGATATGACCCATGCGTTCACGACGGACAGATTTGCGGGTGACTTCCACACCGCAACGGTCACAGACGATCCCTTTATAACGGATGCGCTTATATTTTCCGCAGTGACATTCCCAGTCCTTGACCGGTCCAAAGATCTTTTCACAAAACAAACCGTCTTTTTCCGGTTTGTAGGAACGATAATTGATAGTCTCGGGCTTTAGAACTTCGCCACGGGATTTACTTAATATTGACTCCGGAGAGGAAAGACGAATCTGAATGGTCTGAAAGTCTTTTGTCGCCGGTTTCTGTTGTAATGTGCTCAATGCCAAATTAGCTCCTCCTATAGAAGGATATTATATCAAATCCATTTCAATACCCAAGCCTTCAAGTTCTTTCAAGAGAACATTAAAAGATTCCGGGGTTCCGTATGCGGGCAGGTTTTCACCTTTCACGATCGCGTTATAAATACGCGTTCTACCGTCAACATCATCGGATTTGACTGTAAGAACTTCTTGAAGTGTATGTGCAGCACCGTAAGCTTCCAGAGCCCACACTTCCATTTCACCAAATCGCTGTCCACCAAACTGCGCTTTTCCGCCGAGAGGTTGCTGTGTGATAAGAGAGTAAGGTCCTGTTGACCGTGCATGCATTTTGTCTTCGATCATGTGTGCCAGTTTCATCATATAGATATATCCACAAGCGACAGGATTATCGATCTGATGGCCATTACGACCATCAAAAAGATCAATTTTGCCGTTTTCTGGAAGATTCGCTTGATTCATCAGGTCAACAATCTCACTATAGTTTGCGCCGTCAAAGACAGGTGTTTCAAAATAAACACCTAATTCTTTTGCGGCCCATCCTAACATGGTTTCATAAAGCTGACCCAAGTTCATACGCGAAGGTACGCCAAGCGGGTTCAATACGATATCTACCGGTGTACCATCTGGAAGGAAGGGCATATCTTCTTCGGGAACGATAATGGAGACGACACCTTTGTTACCATGACGTCCGGCCATTTTATCACCCACGGAGATCTTCCGCTTACTTGCGATGTAAACCTTGGCAAGTTTAAGAACGCCCGGCTGCATATCGTCGCCGGCACGAACTTTGAACTGTTCATTTTGAATATCTTCGGTGATCCCGTCGGCCATACTTTGAAAGTTATCAACCAGTTTCAATACCCGAGAATAGACTTCTTCATCTTCGATCCATGCATTGTCGAGATCAACATCATCGAAATCACATGTTTCAAAGAATTCCCAGTTCCATGTCTTGCGTTTTGTATGGACGATATTTCCGCCCTTATTGTAGATACCTGTACAGACTTGATCCTCTAGAAGGTTCTGTAATTTATTTACGAACTTTTGACGCAATGTGAAAAGGCGATTACCCAACTCACGTGCTAGTTTTTCGATCTTATCCTTTTCGTCGCGACGGGATTCTTTACCCTTGCGTTCAAAAAGGCGAGTATCGATAACAACACCATTGGTGCTGGGGTCAGCACGACGGGAAGCATCTTTAACGTCACCGGCTTTTTCACCAAAAATGGCGCGCAGTAGTTTTTCTTCCGGTGTAGGATCTGTCTCCCCTTTCGGAGTGACTTTACCGATGATAATATCACCGTGAGTTACCGGAGCGCCGATACGGATCATACCGTTTGAGTCGATATTTCTGGTTGCTTCTTCCGAAACGTTAGGGATTTCTCGAGTTAGCTCTTCGCTACCTCGTTTTGTGTCCCGAACTTCCAACTCTACTTCTTTCACATGAACTGAAGTAAAGACATCTTCTTTCACTAAGCGTTCATTTAATATAATAGCATCTTCGTAGTTGTAACCACGCCAAGGCATAAATGCTACCAAGACATTACGTCCTAGTGCTAATTCACCTTGATCAGTTGATGTACCGTCTGCAATGGGTTCACCGGCCTTGACCTTTTGACCCTTGCGTACGATAGGACGCTGATTGATGCTCGTATCTTGATTTGTTCTCTGGAACTTCTTTAGATTAAAGACTACACGGCCTTCATTTTCATCTAAAGAAATATCCGCATCGAAATCACCAAGCGGACGTAGAACGATCTTTCGTGCATCTACGTATTCGACCAATGCATCAATGGGCGACGTAACAACCGCTCGGCTATCACGCGCTGCATCTAATTCCATTCCCGTACCCACAAGCGGAGCTTTTGGTGTTAAGAGTGGAACTGATTGACGTTGCATATTTGAACCCATCAAAGCACGGTTTGCATCATCATGTTCTAAAAAAGGGATCAAGCTTGCAGCTGCAGACACCATTTGAATCGGGGATACATCCATATAATTTACATCATCGGGATGTGCCACAGGATAATCGGCCTGATGACGACAGCGAATACGATCACTTACAAATTGATTCTTATCATTTAATGGTGCATTTGCCTGTGCGATTATATTACGGTCTTCATCATCTGCCGACAAATATTCTATAGAACCGGATACTTTTGTACCGTTCTTGTTATGCCCGACTTTCCGATAAGGAGTTTCAATAAATCCTAAACGGTTAATGACAGCATAATTTGCCAATGATGATATCAAACCAATATTGGGACCTTCAGGGGTCTCGATCGGACAGAGGCGTCCATAATGAGTATAATGCACATCTCGCACTTCAAAACCGGCGCGTTCACGTGTCAAACCACCTGGACCTAGAGCTGAAAGACGACGTTTATGGGTAAGTTCCGCAAGCGGATTAGTTTGATCCATAAACTGTGACATCTGTGAAGTACCAAAGAAGGTATTGATCACTGAAGTCAAAATACGACTATTGATCAGTTCCTGAGGGGTCAGGTTTTCTGCATTGTGAATATTCATCCGGTCTCTGATAGTACGTGACATACGTGTAAAAGCAAGTGAGAACTGGTTTGCCAGCTGTTCACCCACAGTTTTTACTCGTCTGTTACCCAGATGATCTATATCATCCGAAGCTTTTTCGCCACGGCGCATTGCGATCAACTGTTCCACGATCATCACGATATCTTCGGGAGTGATCACAGTATTATCAAGTGGGATGTTCAAATTGAACTTTTTGTTCATACGGTAACGGCCGACCTGTCCAAGGTCGTATTTCTTTGGTGAGAAGAAAAGCTTCTCAAAGAATTTCCGTGCCGTATCCACATTGGGCGGCTCACCGTTACGCAAGTTGCGATACAAGTAGATTAATGCATCTTCTGTGGTCGGCTCACGGTCGTCCTCATCAGTGATTCCGACCTTATCGCGTTCACGACGAATAGAATTGGCAAGCAATTTGAAATCGACTTCGCGGCTAACGTCAACAACTTCAATATTCTTAACTTTAGCTTTTTTTAAATCACCGATTAATTGTGCGTCCAATTCGATCCATTTATCTTCAGCTGTTCCTGCATCAAGCAGAACTTCTCCACTCTTACTATCGATGACCGGGGTCACAACCATACGACCTTCAAGTTCGCCGCTAAGAGGAAGTGTTTCGAGAACATTAAATTGCTGAAGGATATCATAGTCTGTACTAAAGCCGATAGCCCGAAGGAAAATACTGACAGGGAATTTTTTACGACGATCAATAGTTACATAGATCGCATCAAAAATATCAGTGGTCAGATCCACCCAGGATCCGCGCATCGGAATAATACGTGCATTATAAAGAACAGTGCCATTGGGATGGCGGGCATCATTAAAGAAAACACCCGGAGAGCGCTGTAACTGAGAAACGATAATTCTTTCGGCACCATTAATGATAAAGGTACCGCGAGATGTCATGAAGGGAATATTACCAAAAAATACATCCTGTTCAACAGTATCGGCCAGTGCGGAATTATCTGAATCTTCTTCAGCTACCTTAAGCACTAATTTGGCTTTTAATGGGACAGAATAGGTAATACCGCGCTCGACACATTCCTGTTCTTCATAGCGTGGTTTTCCGACCGTATAATACTTGTACTCAAGTACAAATGTATCATGATTATCTTCGATCGGAAATATAGAACGAAACACACTTTCAAGTCCGAGATCCTGCCGCTTGTGTGGCCGAACCTTAGTTTGCAGAAAGTTTTCATATGAACTTAACTGCACATCTAGAAGGTCCGGGGTATCAAGAACATGCTTGATCCTGGAGAAAGATGTCCGTTTGATCTTTCTTTTTGTACTAGCCAAGAGATATTCCTCCCTTGTAAATTTTATTAAAACAAAGAGAGCCATCGCTGTGGTGACGGCTCATTTTTGACTCTTTGAGCGTTACCTGTATTACCATTACTTGATTTCTACAGTAGCCCCAACTTCTTCAAGTTTTGTTTTAATTTCTTCTGCGCTGTCCTTCGGCAAAGCTTCTTTAACAGCTACAGGTGCGCTTTCAACAAGGTCTTTAGCTTCTTTTAGGCCTAAACCTGTTAATTCGCGAACGACTTTAATGACATTAATCTTCTTTTCGCCATAGCTCTTAAGCATGACATCAAATTCTGTTTGTTCTTCAGCGGCGGCGGCGGCAGGTGCTGCTGCGGCTGCCATTGCAACCGGTGCTGCTGCTGTAACACCAAATTTGTCTTCGATCTCTTTGATCAATTCTGAGATTTCCAGCATGTTTGCTGTTTCCAAGTATGTTAATACATCGGCTCTTTTCACGTCGGCCATTTTAATCCTCCTTTAAATTCTATTGAGGTTTGTTTTATGTTATTGTTTTGCTTCTTCTAATGATTTCAATACGCCAAGCATATCACGCATTGGTGACTGCAAGCAGCCAAGTACCTTTTGCATCGGTGACTGTAAAGCACCAAGCAAAGTTGCCAAGAGAACATCTCTTGAAGGAAGTTCTGCAATGGCGTCAACTTTTTCTTTTCCACAAAGCTCGCCTTCAAAGATCAATGCTTTTACATCCGGTTTTTTCAGATCCTTCATCTTTTTCTTAAATTCTTTAAGGATCTTTGCCGGAGCAACGGGATCTTTACCGTAGACCAATGCGGTAGAACCGGTAAGAAATGCTTCTTTTTCTACATCATAACCGAGTTCTTTAAGTGCAAGCAGGATCAAGGTATTTTTAACAACCTGCATCTTGACATCTTTGTCAAATAATTCAGAGCGCAGTTCGTTTATCTGTGAAACTGTCAAACCAAGATAATCTGAAAAGTATACGGCACCAGCGCCTTTGATCTTTTCGGATATTTCCTGAACTCTTTCGATTTTATTCGGGGTTGGCATGAAAAAACCTCCTACGCTAATGCTGATTGTTTATCAATTTTGATACCCGGACCCTGAGTCGAAGATATTGTCATCTTCTTAAGGTATGTACCCTTCAGTGTCGTAGGTTTCAACTTCATGACCGTACCCAGCATTCCCCTAACATTTTCTGTTAATTGTTCTGCGGAAAAGGAAGCTTTTCCAACAACAACGTGTAGAATACCGTACTTATCAACGCGGAATGAGATCTTACCTGCTTTTGCTTCCTTAACCGCTTGTTCAACGTCTTTGGTAACTGTTCCTGTTTTGGGGTTCGGCATTAAACCGCGAGTACCCAAAGCACGACCGAGTTTACCAACATGACGCATCACATCGGGAGTTGCAATACAAACATCAAAATCAAACCATCCGCCTTCGATTTTTGCTATATAATCTTCTAACCCGGCATAATCAGCTCCAGCAGCTTCCGCTTCTTTAGCTTTATCACCTTGAGTTAGTACCAATACGCGAACTTTTTTGCCGGTACCATGCGGAAGGATAACCGTTCCGCGAATATTCTGATCGGCATACTTTGGATCAACACCGAGATTTAGTGTCAATTCAATGGATTCGTCGAATTTGGCATTTGCGGCTTTTTTAATCAATTCGATACCGTCGACCAATGCATATTCCTGCATTCTATCGAACAGTCCCTGATTTGCCGAATATCGCCTACTTTGATTCATTAATTCCTGCCTCCAATTGACCTTCAACCTTTAGTCCCATGCTCCGGGCTGTTCCCGCGATCATTCGCATGGCCTGCTTAACGGTATGGGCGTTTAAATCTTTCATCTTCAACTTGGCAATTTCTTCAAGATCTTTAGAACTTACCGATCCAACTTTTTCTTTGTTGGGAACCGGAGATCCCTTTTCGATCTTGGCTGCTTTTTTGAGTAAAACGGCTGCGGGCGGTGTTTTCGTAATAAACGAAAATGACCGATCTACATATACCGTGATCACAACAGGAATGATCAAACCCATTTGATCTTGAGTTTTAGCATTATATGCTTTACAAAACTCCATGATATTCACACCATGTTGTCCAAGAGCCGGACCAACGGGTGGTGAAGGGTTTGCTTTACCTGCAGGAAGCTGTAATTTGATCAGTGCTTCTACTTTCTTTGCCATACTACTTTTACCTGTTTTTAGGTTTTATCGTTTTTATTTCTCTTTTTCCACCTGAAGATAATCCAGCTCAACCGGCGTAGAACGCCCGAAAATACTGACCATAACCTTCAGTTTGCGCTTTTCTTCATTGACTTCTTCAACGATTCCGGAGAAATCAACAAAAGGACCATCAACAACCTTAATGGGGTCGCCCATATTAAAGGGTGTTGCCATAACTTCTCGGCCGTCTTTCTTTTCGACCTCACCAAGAATACGCGCAACCTCTTTTTCTGTAAGTACTTGAGGAACACCTTTAGATCCCACGAAACTGATCACCCCGGAAATGTTTTCAACGAAATATTTACTTTCCGCTGTCATATCCATTTTGATCATAATGTATCCGGGATAAAAGACTTTCACCCGTGTACGCTTTTTACCGTCCCGCATTTCCACGACATTCTCAGTCGGGACCAGGACATTTTCGATGGATTCGGCAAACCCGGAAGCTTCTGCTTCAAACAGGATACGATCGGCTACAGCCCGTTCTTTCCCGGATAATGCTTTCAGTGTAAACCATTTCATTGTATTACATCCAATCAATTAATTTGCGAACGAGGGCACCTACACCCAAGTCAACGACTGCGATGAACAGTGTAATAAAGATCGAAAAGATCAGTACTACTGTCGTAGATGATTTCAGTTCATCCCATGAAGGCCAATTGACCTTCTTCAATTCGTAGCGGACTCCGCTAAAAAATTCTTTTATCTTGTCAAACAATTTCATTTACTTGTCCTCGTTTGTTCTGCAGGTCTGGAGGGATTCGAACCCCCAACTTGCGGTTTTGGAGACCGCTGCTCTGCCAGTTGAACTACAGACCTGTCACACTTTTAGCGCGTTTCTTTGTGCAAGGTATGTTTTTGGCACCACGGGCAGTACTTCTTATATTCCACGCGTTGCGGATGGGTCCGTTTGTTCTTGGTGGTCGTATAATTACGACGTTTACAATCCGAACATGCCAAAATGATATTATTGCGTATTTTTTGTCCTGCCATAATGCTCTATGCCTTTATTCAATAATCTCTGTTACAACACCGGCGCCTACAGTACGACCGCCTTCGCGAATTGCGAAACGCAGTTCTTTTTCCATAGCG
>DAOVOB010000006.1 GCA_030629925.1 Fidelibacterota bacterium | reverse complement strand
TCAGTATCCGGGTTAGCCCATACCTTCCGGAAGTTCATTGATTTGGGAATAAGCTCTGCTGCTTCATTTTTTGTCTGCAACTTTTCAAGTGGCAAAAAATTTTCCATCATCCAAACTTCAGAATTTGATTTTTCTGTGATAGAGAATGCAATATGTCGCCCGTCAGGATGAAAACTCAGATTCGTAATAAATCCGCTCATTTCCATTCCAAGTTTCTCGGATTCCCCGCCCTTTACTGGAATTCGATACAAGTCCCATTTCTCATTTTCTTTTTTCTGTGATTTCATTGTGTATAGAATATATTTCCCGTCAGGAGTCCATGTATAAGGTGCACCGGCTCTGATATCAATTCCTTCTTCGAATTTACATAGTATCCGTGGTTCTCCTCCGGCAGAAGGCATAACGATCAAGCTCGGTATTTTATCTTGCACAAGGACGTTTACTGTATAGTAGGACTGTATGGCCAACCACTTTCCATTTGGTGAAAGTCTTATGTGTATGCTACCATTAATTCGATAGATTTCCTTTTCTGTACTTTCTTTAAGGTTTTTAACAATGATTTTGGAAATATTTGTTTTTCTGTCTCTGAGCACATAGAAAATAGTATTCCCATCATGACAACACTCGGTTGGTTGGGGACCTATATTATCATCAAATAAAACAGGTGTAACATTACCCGTTTGAATATCGATTTGATTAGATCCACTTTTATTCCTTTCCATAACAATCACCGAATTCCCGTCAGGAGACCAACGCGGATTTGCGAATCGTTCGAGATCAGGAAAATATTCGCGTTCCTTTCCGGTTTCAAGAGAATTGACACACAGAACATTCCCACCCAGTTTGCCTATAGTATAATCAGGAAAAATTGTCAATGGAAATCGTTTGGATATATAGGCCAAATATTTCCCATCAGGGGAGTAAACGGGTGTTTGGTTGTATCCCTCAAAACGAGTAATTATTTTTTCAGGTTGAGCAAGAATTTTGCCTGTCTCCGGATCGAGTTCAGCAGTATACATATTATTGTTGTTCTGTGAATATCCGTAATAGTATGAACCTCCCCGGGTGAATCCCAATGGTTCTATCGCTCCCATATTAGCTTTAATCAATTTCGCATTTCCCTGAGGTTTTCCTTCAGCAATCTGGATGCTCCATAAACTAAACTCACCATTTCGTTCGCTGGCAAAAATGATATTTTTTCCATCTGGTGCCCAACCAAATAACTCATCATGAGCAGGGTGTTCAACCAATGGAATTTCACTAGTTCCGTCGGATGAAATCATGAAAATGTCACGTTCCGGAGAATCTGTTTTTTGTGGAAAGTCATACACAATGTAACGCCCATCAGGTGAAAAACACATATTTTCCGGCCAGCTCCCATTAAAAGTTTTTAGAACACGAACGGTACCATCGACCGCTGAAACCACTGCAATTTGTGTGATCCAGCCTGTACCATCATTTCTTTCAAAATATACCAGAATTTGCTTACCATCTCGTGACCAATCATGCGGATGAGCCCAATTCATCTCTTTATTATTATAAAGAATTCGGGATTTCGAACCGTCGATTCCTATAATTCGCAAATCGCAACTACTATCTCCATCGCACCAAGCATAAACAATTTGTTTGCCGTCGGGTGACCATCTGGACATTAAAGCAAATTCATTTGATTCATCCCATGTGCCTTTATTAGTTACACGACGCTTTTTTCCTGTAGCTATTTCATGAACAGCGAGATCACCGGTATCCCAATCTACATATGAGAGATACTTGCCGTCTGGTGAAGGAGACCCTTCAAGATCTGTGTCGGGACCCACCCATATTTTTTTAGTGGTCATAACTTTAGGAGTTACTTCTGCTGCTTCATTTTTTGTCTGTAACTTTTCAAGCTCCGGGACCAGCCCCTCGATTACTCTGATCTCCGTTGTTCGCTCGCGTATAGAAAATGTAATCTGTTTTTCATCGGGGTGAATACTTAAAAATTCAGCTCGGTTTTTTGAGTGCCATACTTTTTCAGGTACTCCTCCCTCTGCGGGTATACGCCATAAATCAGTGCCATCTTTCATTTCGGTGAAAAAGACATATTTAGCATCGGGAGACCAAGCAGACATTCCGAAATAGCTAGCTTCTTGCGAAGTGCATAATTCTATTTCTTTTCCTCCTTTAATAGGCATTATAAAAAGGTGACTCTTCTTATCTTTTGGATCGTGGACTGCGAAAATCAGGCTTTTACCATCAGGTGAACGACTTAAGGTGTTTCTGTTGAAATGAGAATGTTCGTAAAGCACTTCGTCTTTACCGGATTCCAGATCATGTTTTACAAGCCGGTCAGTAAAAAACAGATAGAAAATACTTTTTCCATCCAAAGACCATTGAATATCGGAGATGGGCGAGGAGGAATCTGCCGGACGCTTGAATTCATAATCTGATAAAAGAAGAATTTCATTTGTTTGTCCTGTTTTGACATCGACGAGATAAATGCCTCCATTATAACCTTTAGCTGCAAATTTCTGTCTTTTTGGTCGTCCTAAAATTAAAATCGAATTTCCATCTGGAGACCAACAAGGGGCATGGACGGTAAACATATCAGTCGCAAACTTGCGTTCTTCGCCGGTTTTTAAATCCTGAACAATGAGTATCCAGGGATTGTCCACTTTGTGATCTTCTTTAATATAGGCTAAGTATTTTCCGTCAGGTGACCATTTTGCCTGGAAATTTGAGCCAAATATGGTTTTACCTGACTGCTCATTCAGCTCACCAGTATTGACATTAAATGGTGCAATGTAGGTGTTAAAAATACGTCTGGAAAAGCTAAATAAGCAGTTTCCGTTTTCTGTTAAACCCATGGGTTGTATTTCCCCAATATCAATATATATCCGCTTAGCATCTTCGGATGGGGTTCCATCAATAACAGGTACTGCCCATAAATCCCATGTCCCTGAACGATCACTGATAAACAGGACCTCCTTTTTTCCGGGCAACCACCCAAGTAATCGGTCATTTGCCGGATGTTTAATTAGCGGTATTTCATTTTTCCCGTCAATTGAAAGTAAGTTAATATCAGAATTTCCGTTGTTTTTTACATTTGGAAAACCATAAGCCAGGTATTTTTCGTCCGGTGATAATGATACATTTGTAAAAAATGAATTTTTAAATTCCTTCAATACTTGAGATTCTCCGGTATTGACATTGATTGAAGATAATTGCCAGGGGACATTTACTTTTTCTCCAGATCTCTGAACAATAATTTTTTCACCATTTGCGAACCATAAACAAGGATATATTTCTCCATCTTTACTATTGGCAAGGGTAATCTGGGATTTATCTCTCAAGTTAATTACTCTCAAGTCGGCAGTACCATTCTCATTATACCAATAATATGCAATTTGTTTTCCGTCTGGAGAAATTTTATTTATGTCGGCAAATTGCTGCGGCTTTTCCCAAGTGGCTTCATGTGTTATGCGTTGATTTTCCCTTGTTTTTAAATTCCGTAAAGCTAAATCTCCAGTATCCCAATCAACAAATGAAAGATATTTTCCATCCAGCGAAACACTCCCGTAATTATCTACATCTGAACCTGCCCATACTTGTTTGATCACAATTCCTTTCGGTATTTTTTCAGCAATTTGTATTAAGTAACTCAATCTTTCCCTTGCAATGGCCACTTCATTTTCTTGTCCGGGAAAATTGTTAACCAGGCGTTGATAGGCTTTTGTAGCTTCATTCCTTCCCAGTTTTTCATAACACAGGCCCATGTGAAGTAATGCTTTTGCCTGTAATGACTTATCCGCATTCCGGTTTTCTACAATTTTATTGTAAATATTGATCGCCTTATTCAAGGCGCCTTCACCTTCTTCTTTTATTAAGCCTTTTTGGAATAACTTATCCGGGCTTTGAGCAGATAAAGGTGTTATGCTGCCAACTAAAATGGCTGTAGCTAAAATGATAGTTGTTATGAGTCGTTTCATTTTTTCTTCCTCCGAATTAAATTTAACTTCTTAAGTGAAATTAATCCTTTATAGGAAGCTCGTTGTCACATGAAAGTAAAAGTTAAGTAATAATTAGGTCATGGCAATACAAATATTTTATTAATGGAGATGAGATTATCCCTTAAAACTAAGAGACAAAGAGATGAAAAGTCGAATAAAGGTCGAGGATCAAGGTGTTCTACCTGACCTTTCCCTAAAATCGTACAGTTAAATCTAATCATAAACATTACATTCCCAACAAGTAATCTATCCAGTTCTAAATCACTGTAAATTATAGTTTTGCCACGGGTAAAATAATTACTGGCAACAAATGGGCAGCACCTTCTCTAACTTGCTGATTGATAGGGGAGTTTTAGGGACTTAAAATCTCTTGTTTGTTTTCTGCATAAAAACTTGAGGCAAATTTTTGCTTAAAGTTATTAGAAATATTATGAATCAGTAAATAGATATATCCGTTAAACTATATTCGATTAGAAATAAAAACTTGCCTCAAGTTTTTGAAAAAGATCAAAGACTAAAGTAAAAAGACAAAAGTAGGGGAGAACTCAATATCGAGCATTCGAACACTGAACAAGGAATGATGAAGTTAACTTCGAATGTTCGATTGCTCAAATGTTCGGTGTTCATTATTCAAATTGATTTCCGCATAGCGCATACTGCTTACTTCTTTGATTGGGGAGTTTTATTTTTAGGACGATATATTTTTGAGAAAAGATTTGTGGCGTTTCTAACGCCAGATATAAATGATGAGATATGAGATATGAGAAGAAGAAAATATTTACTTCGTAAATCACAGTTCCTTGTTCCTTATTCGGATATCACTTTTGCCTGCCCTGCGCCGTGCCACGCCATAGCTCCGACACTTCGGGGCGAAGGCTGGTAGTTCCGATGGGGATCGGAACGAAGAAGGGATTGCTCAAATGTTCGGTGTTCGTTATTCAATCCAGTTACTGGTTTACATCCTCCGCAAACAAATAATAATCAACAATTAATCATAGCATTTAGGTATAAACCAAATTTCAACTAAATATTAACAAAATCTTAACTATTTCTTGACAAAATATTCAATAATTCTTACATTGCGCACTTTGAATAAGGTATAAAAAATGGAAGAAAAACAAAAATATAAAGGATAAACTTAAGATAGAAGCAGGATAGAAACAGTAAATTTAAATAATTCAATTCGACCTAAATTATGGATACCATTTAATGTTCATAGGGTCATGAATAGAAAGCGGAGATACGCTTCCACTTGTGTGTGGTATTTATGTTATTTTTGTATTTTATGGAAAAAAAATAGGGCTCTTTATGATAAATCGGAAGTCAGATAAAATGAAAAGTAAAAAACGTCATGCTCGAGGTATTTCAAGCAGAAAAGGACGTTTTATTTTCTTTATATTTTTAGCTTTTTTCATATATCCTCTTGCCGCACAAGAATCCTGGCCCCTCAGCACGGATTGGAGGCCTTTGCTGTCAAGTGACTGGACCTTGTTCTCCGACCCCCAGGACGTATCACAAGGTTATATTGATTTTGTCGAAGATACCGATGGAAGTTGCGGTTATTACTACGCGACCTCCACTAGCCTATTTTTCAGATTGGTTTTACGAGTTAATCCCATCAACAAAAAAAATGAGATGACCCAAAATGCATGGGGAATGATGTTGGATGTGGATAAGGATAATTATCTGGACTGGTTTATTCTGCTGGGAGGCATATCGTCTAATCTTTGGACCTATCCAAATACAGTCGGATACCCGGACAATGATGCAGACGGTACTGCATACTGGAGTGTTGCGGATCCTTATGAAGGCGTGAACGTGTATGTTTCGCATACTGCTACACCTACTGCCACATACCCGGATGCTTATTACTATGATATTCAGGTGCCTTACATGGCCCTGCAGATGACCGGGTATACGAACAATATGGATGAAAACACTTCGTTTAAGGTTATTTTCGGGTCAGGTACGAGTGAATCTCTGAATTTTGCTGATTATACGGGAACATCAACAACGCTTGGTGATGCTTTTGCGACGACGACGACAAATACACCGTCAAACCCAGATTCCTACGGTGAGATCTATGATACCCGCGATACGAATCCTTATAGCAATGCCGGCATCTGGTATCGTGGTGAAACGGTCACTGCAACGGGATCGGGTTGGCCCACCTCAACATCCGCTTATTATAACAGCGGTCAACACAATGTCAGGATCGTGGATCAGTCAAGCGGTGCCGCTTGGTCCGGGACGATAAGCACAAGCACGATCGGTGATTTTACGAGTCTATCAATGTGGACGATCGGCAACACCGTTCTTCCCGGCATTTATACCTTCGAGGTAGAAGATCCCAAGAATCTCGGGACTTATAACCCATATGATAATTTCGAAGTACAGGCACCGGTCATATCGATCAGCAAAACGGTGGATGCTTCGCCGATCGATCCGGGTGATACCGTGATTTATTCCATCAAGATCAACAACGATGGCAATGTGGTGGGAAACCTGACATCCATTATAGATGATCTGCCTTCGGGCTTCAGTTACCTTTCCGGATCAAGTAGTGGACTAACAACAAGCAATCCGACAATCAATGGCAGTCAGCTCACCTGGTCAGGAACCTGGTCACTTAGTGCTGCGGACAGTTCAATCCTGACTTTTTCGGCAGTTGCTTCTTTAACTCCGGGAACTTATACGAACAGTGCATCGGTAAGCGGTAGTAATTTCGACACAAAATCTACAGGTTCTACTGCAGAAGTGCAGATCAACGGACCGACCCTGACCCTAAGCAAATCCGTAGACAAGAGTTCGGCTTCTCCCGGGGACACCATTACTTATACGGTGACTTATTCAAATACCGGTAACGGAAATGCCACTTATGTTTTTATTCTTGAGAGCATTCCGGACAATACGGACTACATCCCCACGAGTGCACAGGGCACGAATATGACCATTACTTACAGTCATAATAACGGTAGCTCGTATGACAGTAGCGAAACTGCACCAGTCACTGATCTGTCTTTCCAGCTTAGCGGGACATTAACGTTTGGCTCAAGTGATAACGTACAATTTAAAGTTAAAGTAAAGTAAATAGGAGATTCACATGAATTCAAAAACAATCAAATTAATTTTACTGTTCTTTGTTTTGAGTTCCCTACTGTTTGCACAAGGAGCACCGAAATTGGAATTGATGATCCTTGACACAAAAGTGAACATGACTCAATCTGAAAAAGAGGGAAGAACCCAGATCAGTTACAAACCGGGTGATATCATTCGATATACCATCATTGCCAGTAATGTCGGGAATGCTGTTTTGACAAATCCCTTGATCACCGACCCCATTCCTAAAGGAGTAAGCTATAATCCTTATAGTGCCAAGGGGCTAAATTCCGTGATCACCTATTCGGTTAATGATGGCAGACTGTTCCAGTCTTGGCCCCCTAAATACAGCGTGAAAGATGAAAACGGGCAAACCGTAGTAAAACTGGCATCGCCGGATATGGTCACCCACGTTCGCTGGGAATTGACAAAGACTCTGACTCCCAACGAAAGCCATCAATTAGAATTTGAAGTAATTGTAAAATAGAAAAATGAAAGAAGAAATAACAAAGGAGGTTCCCATGAGAACCAAAGTGTTTCTGTTAACCCTCCTGTCAGTATTCTTGGCGATATCTTTCGCCTATGCTGCAGGAACACCCGCCGGTACAGTGATATCGAACTATGCCACGGGTGAGTACAAGGACGCCAACGGCAATTCTTTGCCTGGCGTTACGTCAAATACCGTGACGACCACCGTCAGTCAAGTTGCCGGTGTGGATGTGTCTCCCGCATCCTCATCATCCAATATTGCATCGAGCGGTAGTGTTTCATTTCCTTTGACCTTAACGAATACCGGAAATGGAAGTGATACCTTTGATCTGACGAAGGTCGAAGTGGAATCAGGCGGTGGTGATAATACCGTAGAGATCTACTATGACGCCGACGGCGATGGAGTAGTAGACGGCGGTGAAACAACCGTAACTCAGTCCTCATCAATTGCCGCTGACGCAGAGTATGATGTAGTTGTTCTTGTGACGAATGTCAGTGGAGCCGACGGATCCTATGTGACCGTAGACTTTATTGCTACATCTCAGTATGACTCGAATGTCGCTGATACGTCTGAATTGGTAGCAACTGTCAGCACTTCTGATCTTGTTGTCACTATGACCGTGGACAATGCCAGTCCGCAGCCAGGTGATATCGTAACTTACACTATCACAGGACAGAACAACGGTAGTGCCGCAGCAGAAGATGTGCTCTTTTCAGCTCCTATTCCGACGAATACCACTTATGTACCGGGAAGTATGAAATTGACGACCACAGTCCAAACTGATGCCGATGACGCTGACAGTTCGGACTACAATGTTACCACCTCGGGTGCCGTAACATTTCGTTACGGAGATATCGCAGCAAGCGGTTCAGGTTATGTGACCTTCCAGGTCCAGATCAATGCCGGTGTCGCTTCGGGTACGACCATTACACCATCAGCCACAGCTGATTTTACCGGCAATGGAACTCCTATTGCTGCCGGTACAGGTGGCGCAGAAATTACCGTTGCACAGCTTTATGCCGTTACGGTTGGATCTGACGACTCAGGAAATGCCGATCCGGGTGATATTGTTGTTTATGCGGTGACTGTGACCAACAGCGGGAACGGTTCGGATAGTTTTAATCTAACCTCTTCAGATGATTCGACGTGGACATGGACGATCTACGACGATGTCAATGACGACGGCATATATGATGCAGGTACGGATACTGTGATCACAAATACCGGAGCGATGGCACAAAGTGCGGTTCTTGATGTGCTTGTAAGAGCGACAGTTCCTGCCGGTACAGCAGATGAGGCTGTAAATGCCATGACATTGACGGCTACATCAGTTGGCGATGGATCTGAAAGCGATGATGGTGTTTATACCGTTACGATAACGGCACCTGTCTTGGCATTGACCAAAACAGTTTCACCGACAGGCAACCAGCCTCCGGGCACTAAACTTACCTATACTGTATCTATCTCGAACTCGGGCAGCGGTGTAGCAACAACAGTCGTTATTTCAGATGCAATTCCCACCAATACGACCTATGTAGCCGCTTCGATGAAGATCGGTGGAGCTGCAAAGACGGATGCTTCAGACGGCGACGGTGCAACTCTTTCGGGTGGCTCAGCTGTCTTTGAAATCTCTTCAATGTCGGCAGGTGGTTCAACAACACTTTCATTTGAAACGACTATTAATTGATCGAACACACTTGATCAATAATATTTACTTAATGTGATGTTGACATTCAAAGGTTGTAATTAATGAAACGAAGTATCCCGAAAAATGGCTTGATTTACAGTTTGATCTTATGGATCTCATTGTCGTTTTCGGCACTTTTTGCCGGAATGGCCGTTGGAACTACGATCGAAAACACCGCCTATGCACAATATGAAGATGGTGGTGGTTATCAATACATGATCCAAAGTCAAACTGTGGTAACGATCGTAGATGATGGTTACATTCTCAATATCTCGAAAGAGGTAGAGAATTCGGTATACCATCCGTCGGATACGGTCAGATACCACATCGATCTGTCCAATTCGGGTAATATTAGCGTTTCATCGGTCACGGTTACCGATACTTTATCGGATGACCTGATCTATGTCAGCTCACAACCTCCTGCTACAATAAGTAGTCAGACTATCTCATGGAATCTCCAGAATATACAAGCGGGTGCAACGGAAGGCATTGATCTGATATGTCTCGTTGCACCTGATGTTGTTTCGGGGATATCTATTGAGAATAGGGCGAATTATGTGACGGATCTGTTAACAGATCAGTCGCAACCAGTCTTTTTCACTGTTGAAACCTCTCCTGAACTGTATATAGAAAAATCAGTCGGATCGGAAACGTATCGTGGAGATACGCTTACATATGTCCTTGCCTTTGGAAACAAAGGGGATGGCCTTGCTCCATTCACAAGCATTTCCGATACTCTTCCATCTGAGATTGATTTTATAACAGCTGAAGGGTCTTACGATTATGATGAAGACCATCATTGTGTCACTTGGGATATCGAAGACCTTTTACCGGGTACGAATTCCACATTGTTTATAAAAACCGTCGTTCTTGACGTTCCAATGAACATTGCGGAGATTTCCAATAAGGCCAGCATTCATTCACAGTCGATCCATATCAGGTCAAATACCGCAGTAAGTGAGCTCAATTCATTCAATCTGAGCATTACAGCGGATCCCGATACGATCATTGGGGATGGAACTAGTCAATCCTTGATCACAGTTTCAGTCACAGATGCATCGGGACAACCTGCACCAGACGGAACCCCTATATCATTGATAACAACATTGGGTACCTTTACGTCACTGGACGATACGCTATATACGGTCAACGGATCAGTCCAAAATACGCTGACCTCAAGCGTCATTGATCAGGAATATTTACCGGTCAATGTCAAAGCAACGCTTCTTGATGCCCCAGCTGAGACAGATTCAATCACCGTTACATTCTGTGCACTCAGGATCATTGGGATCGTTACAGGTAGCGATGGATCTCCCGTTGAAGGCGCCATTGTTACTATTATACTGGATGGAGAAACCATTGGTACCGATACCACCGGTGTGGACGGCGTTTACAGTATCGCGATCTATACTTCAGGTAATTATATCATTCGTATTCAGTATCCGGATGGTCAGGGAGATTTCAATACGGTCGACAAAGACCTTGATATTAATGTTGATGATCCCGATCAGCCGACAACGATTGAAGATAAGAGCAGTGTATCCGGACGTTTGATCGATTACGATACCCACGAATCTATCAGAATACCCGATATTCCCATTGTTATTGATTTTACGGACAGTGATGGATTAGGAAAAGGCGCGGATGGCGTTCTGCCTGATACGGCCTATACCGATTCAAGCGGATTCTGGTACTTTAATGATCTTGAGTTGGGCAACTATACTATCCATGCTCTCTTTGATGAGAGTGACGGATATCATATCACGACACAATCGGTTGATATTGATGAACCGGGTGAGAATATGGTCAATGTAGATCTTTTCCAGCGTCAGATATTATTCGGAGCTTATAAAACCGTAGATAAGACTCAGGTATTTGGTGGTGATACGGTGACATATACCATCGTATATCAAACGATGGAATATGCTATTTCCGATACCATTAGTATTCTTGATATGCTTCCTGAAGGACTTGAGTTGATCGAAAGCAGTTTGAAATATTCGGATGCTTTCGAATCTCATTATTATGATCCGATCAATCATGAGCTATACTTATATCGCATAGGCATGTCTCCGGAAACCATCGATTCAATTTCCTTCCAAACAATAGTTGATGAAGATATCATTTCACTGGTCAATAACGAAGCCATTGTCATGAACTCTGCAGATACCGCTTACACGGCGGACAACGATGAATCATCTGCTGAAACCTTAATCCTGACACCTTTCCTGACTGCAAACAAGTCAGTCAATCGCTCTGTAGCTGAAACGGGTGATATTCTCACTTACAACGTGAAGATCGAGAATAGAAGCACGGATCATACATTGTACGGCGTGATTATCAGCGACAATATGCCAAAGGGATTCCGTTATAAAGAAGGACGGAGCTACCTGAACAATGTAAAAGTGTCCGATCCCGATATCAGTATGTCAGATCTGAAACAGAGTCTGGTATGGACCTTAAGCGATACGCTTGAAGTCGGTGAAAGCATGATCTTGAAATATCGTGTGATCGTCGGTTTGGAAAGTCGGATCGGAGAAAACATCAACACCGCAATAGCAATGACTCAAATGTATGGAGACTATGAAGTATGGTCCAATGTCGCCGAAGCCGATGTGATCGTGAAACCTGGAATGATCCAGGATCGCGGTTTGATCTTCGGAAAAGTATTCTATGACCTAAACAATAATCACCTTCATGACAAAGGTGAACTAACACTGAAAGATGTTGAGATCATTACGGAAGAAGGTATCCGGGTGATCACCGATGAGTACGGTAAATACTCGATACCCAATGTACGCATGGGCGACCATGTGCTCAGGGTCAATGAAGCAACATTGCCCGAAAACACAGAGATCAGTCTGAACTCATCAGATTTCCTCGGAGATTCAAGATCCAGGTTGGTAAAGGTCTCTTACAGCGGTATTGCTAAGGCCAATTTCCCTATTACTACAGTTGCAGTAGAGCCTGAGCCAATTGTTGAGATCATACCCGAACCTGAGCCAGTAATCGTTCCTGTAGATACAGTAGATGAAAGAGAAGCTATCGTAGAACTTGCACAGAGTTCATTAACAGAATCGATGCGTTTGATTGTCAACGATTCTTGGAGCATGATGCTACAGTATGATTATTCTCCTGAGACCGGCACTTTCAGTTTAAGCAATGCCTCGGAAATTGAGAAAACAGTCAACTTTCTGAAATGGCAAAAGCAAATGCAGGTAAAGATCAGTGAAAGCATTGAATTGTCGGACACTGTACTGCAAACAACTGAGAATATCGTTCTTGATGAATTGTTGACACCCGCACATCTTGTATTTGATTATTTGAAGGAACATGGAATTGATGGAAACAGGATTTATTTAGATGATACTTTGACGATCAACAGGACTCAATATGATCGGATCAAGAGTTGTGAAGTAGAACTGCTGCTTTTACCCAAGGACGGATTGTATGTTCCGAGCCAGGCATTGACAATGGAACATGATATCTCTTATTCCGGAGAACTGCCCATGGAGCAGGCTTCACTTCTGACTAATATTCCCGCAGGTTTCCATGTTGATGAAAATTCGGCAGAGTTGGATACAGTTAACATTTCAATGGAAATTACTGAAAATGACATGATAAAATGGAATTTGGGTGAGTGGACAGAAGATAAAGAAATGACATTGATCTATGATCTTATCCCCGTAGATCCTCCAAATATTAGAAGATCCACCGAAGTCATGTCTTACTTGGAATTTCTTCCAGAGGGTGGAAAGAAATCAATAACAAGTTCCTTGAGCACAAATATTACAACTCGAGTTGAGATGATCAAATTCGATGTCACGCTCGAGGGAGCCTTGTTCGATGTCGGTTCATATGTACTTAAACCAAGAGCTCTTTCATCAATTGAGGAGATCGGGAACTTCATGCTCTGGAAATCAGACGTGAATATCTTGGTTGAAGGTTTTACAGACGCCACCGGCAGTGAAGAAGATAATATGATCCTTTCACATAACCGCGCGAATTCGGTCAGGGATCACTTGATCCAGGCCTTTAATATTTCACCGGACCGAATTGAAACGGCAGGATATGGAGAAGAATTCCCTGTTGCCGATAATAATACAAGAGAAGGCAGAGCCTTGAACAGAAGGGTCGAGATCATTATGAATTCAAATTTTATCCAGAAAGGAAAAGATTCAGATCCGATTTTTAGGGACGATATGAAATTGAGAGTAGAGAATAAAAAATTAGAAATTTTAAATGAGGAATTACCTCAATAGGAATGATTTGAAAAAAGTCACACTTAAAATACTCAGGACACTCCTGATCATCTGCCTTTGGATCGGCGCACTGCCGGCCCAGATGCTGATACTCGATCCTGTAGAAAACAGTGTGACGGACCTTCATCATATTGCGGTTTCGGTCATGGGTAAACCTTCCGCCGAAGCAAAACTATTTTTAAACGATGATCTGGTATCTACAGGTAAGATAAGAACCGACGGTATTTTTGATTTCCTTAATATTTCTGTTCCCGACGGTCCAATATCCTTGCGAGTTGAAGCCATTGGTGCTAGAAAACGAATGTATACAGCAGAACGCAATATTCATATTTTGGGACCACCTGAACAGGTCCTGCCTTACGAAGAAAAAGTCACTCTTCCGGCAGATGGGGAGACAAAAAAAGTTTTAAGATTTGAGATACGCGACGAATGGGGATATCGCTTGGATTACTTGAAGGTCGTAAGCTTAAGCATAGACTACGGTATGATCGTCAATAATGATATTGATAGTATCTCCGACGGGATCCAGGTACCGATCAATGACGGTGTGGTTGAGGTCGAAATTCAGGCGGCATCCAAGGCCGGCCGGGCCGAGATGCAAATCGAATTGATGGGTAAGGTCTTCGACTATTCGCTTCAATACACGACACCACAAATGCCGTTCATACTGGTAGGATCTTTCAGTGGTGCAAGCAGTAATTATCATGACTTTGGCGATAATGACGATACCCCGAATGTGGAGGAATGGCGTCAGGATTCCACAGCTATCTTCGGAGCACCTTTCTTATACGGTGGTCGTGCCGCATTTTATGCAAAGGGTACGATCTTTAAAAAGTACGGATTGACCGTATCTTACGACTCAAAACGTAATTATACTGACCAATTCTATCGCGATATTGATCCCAACGATCAGTACGCATTATATGGTGACGCCAGTACATTGACCTACGATGCGCAATCCAAGTCACCACTTTTCGTTAAAGTGGAACGAAATGAATCCTCATTGATCTTTGGTGACTTTAACACGGCTATAAGTCAGGGAGAATTCCTTGCTTATAACAGGACCTTTAACGGTTTAGTAGCAGATATTAAAGATAAAGATCATTCACTGAGAGGATTTGCCACTCAGACTGACCGGGAAATGAAACTGGATGAGATCCGCGGAGAGGGAATTTCAGGATATTACTATCTGACGGAAAGTAATGTTACCGAACATTCTGACAAAATAGTGATCATCACCCGTGATCGTTATCATTCTGAAGAGATAATCAAATATGTTAAACAGATCCGTTTCCAGGATTATTCGATCAATTACGAAGACGGATCGATCATGTTCAAACAACCCGTGGCAAGCGTGGATGAGGACGGGAATCCAATTACGATCAATATCGCCTATGAGCATAAGAGCGGAAAAAGAGAGACCTTTATTGGAGGAGTTCGCTACGATGGAACATTCTTTAAGAAATTGAGAGTCGGCGCTCTTGCGGTCATGGAAGAACAAGATTCAAGCAATTACTTCCTTTATGGTGTCAATGTAAGCTTGCCGATCAATAAATGGGTAGCGTTGAAAGGTGAATACGCTGCATCCAGCACACCTCAGATCAGCGGTAACTCCTTATCAGGTCAGGCTTACAAGGTCGAAATGCAGGTAAAGGCATTTGATTTCTTTAATGCAAGTGCATATTACAGGACGGTGGATAGTGCTTTTGTCAATAATTCACAATCAGGTAATAGCAATGAAAAAGGATCGACCAAGTACGGAGTAAAAGGTTTGTTGGGGAATAAAGCAACCGGTTTATTAAGTACCGAATACTACATGCAAAGAAACAAGATGGGTACGGTGAATGAAAATACGGCTGAGGTCTTTAACACAACGTATAAAAAAGAAGTCACCAAGAAAGCGAATTTTGTCTTAGCATATGAGAACGCTAAACGCAACGATGATGCCGCTCAGGATTCGATTTATTCCAGACAGTCCAGTATATTGCGGGCCAAATTCAATTACCAAATAATTAAAAAACTGACCGGTTTTATTGAGAGAGATCAGAATTTAGTTACCGGCGATCAATCAAAACCGACCTTTACCGGTATCGGACTCAAATATTCCATTACCGAAAAAATTGGTCTTATGGTCAAATATAAACGTATTGAAGGTGAAAATGCAGGTAATCAGATCGTCTTCGGACTTGATTCCAAGATCGGAAATAACACAGATCTGACCGGTAAATATGAGATCGGTGGGGCAACGGGTGATGAGCGGAACCGTGCAACGATCGGCTTAAGAAACAAGTGGTCCGTCACAGAAGATCTGACACTGAATTTTGCTTATGAGAACGTCTCAACTTCCGATCGTTTCGAAACGCCCACAGTCGATCATCAGGCATTATCGATAGCCTATGAGTACCTACCCGAAATTCCCCTAAAAACAAGCGGTAAGTACGAATTCAATATTAAGAAAGAAACGATACAGAATAATGCATTGTTCAATATAGATCTTAAGGTCTTGAATGGCCTGGCCATCATCGCTAAAACCGTCTATTCGCGAATCGATTACAGGGCAAATGACAATGATTATTACGTAAAGGCAAATAATCAATTGGGTCTGGCTTACAGGCCTGAAAGAAGCGACCAGTACAATGCTTTGTTGAAAGCCGC
>DAOVOB010000257.1 GCA_030629925.1 Fidelibacterota bacterium | reverse complement strand
GTCTCACTTTCAGTCCTCCAGGATAACTCGATCTTTCCCTTCCGCTCAAATACCCTAAAATATGCCAGTTTGATGGGTAAAGAGGGTTCGGTAGTGCTCTGGCCATCGCCGCTAACAGTAAAATAAGCCAAAAACGGCAGACTGTCCGGCACAACGAAAGATGCAATTAATGTGTCGCCCCCTATTCCAACAACTCTTGCCGTAAGAGCGATCTCGAAATAATTTTCTCCCGTGTCTAACGGCAGGTCAAATAAAGGTGTATGATCCAGTGCCCAATAAGCATACCAATATCCGCCGGGATGATACGTCTGGCCCGAATATTCCGTGACGGCATGTATCCACTCCATGGTGTCTTCATTTACAGGACCATAGCGGTACATATAATCAAGATCAATGACGGAATCGCCTTCGTCAATGTAGATCGTTACGGGGTGGTGCAATATCCATAATTGAGTATCGCATGTAAAACTCCCGATATTCTGTTCAGAAAAATTATTGCCACTCTCACTTATCCCCCAAAACCCTGAAAAAGCATCTTGCCCGATCCCGTAAAAGATGGAAAATCCTTCAAAGTCAATGGAAGTGGAAAAGGCAAATACTGACAGTAAAAACAATGATAATAGCCGTATGATCTTCATCGTGTCCCCTCGATTTTTATAAAATATACGAGTGAATATCACAACTTTCAATCCCAAGAATTGGAGTGTGATGTAGAACACAAAGGAGAGTTTAGGGGTTTAGGGTTTAAGGTATGCTTGCCGGCCATAGGCCTGCTACGCCGAAATATTCCGGCTACGAAGGCTGTGCTTTAGCGAAGGCTGGGGATGTGAAGTGTGGAGTATAGGTGCAAAAAAACCTTTTAGCTTGATCCGAGCCGCCCACCGGCGGAGAGGAGGAGAAGTTTAAGTCTGAGTAAACTAAACCTGTCATCTCGACCGGAGCGGAGAGATCTCAAATTACAGAACATGATAAAATGATTCATAATCTTATCAAGGCAATCCTATCGATAAAAATATTTTGTAAAAAAGTATTTCTAATAATGAAATTTAGCAAAGTAGGATTACAGGCATTTTATATTTCTGTGTAATTTGAGATCTTTCGACTGCGTTCATCCGCCACTTGGCTGATGAACTTCGCTCAAGATGACACACATTTTTGCTCATCACGCCTGCCGGCCGCTGTGCCAGCCATAGCTCCGCGAAGGCTGGTAGCTTTATCGTAGGCTGGTCTTACGCCTTACGTTTTACGTCTTACATTTCACGTCTTACGTCTTACATTTTACGTCTTACGATCAATAAACGCCGTGCATTATGACCTGTAGATCATAATGCTCCTTATATTCTCGAGCAGCAAGGTAGTATTTATACCAATCCGAATGGACAAAATCATCGGAGGCCTGTGCGTTCCAAACGATAGGCCGGGAGTATCTTTTCCGTTTATAATCCTTGAATGCGGTTCGTATCCAATCATGTGCTTCATAATGAAGTGCGGTATCGGTATCTTTCAAAAGATCATACCGAATAAGGAATTCCTCCCAGTCAACAATAGATTCTCTCCGCGAGACCACCTTTGTTAGCTCTTCATTGAATATTTTACTATCAACTTCGGGGACGTCTTCTTTGAACTCGGGATATTTTTCAATAAAAGCGGTAAGGATTTCACGCATTTCATTAAAAGCGACAATATAACGTTCGCGATTTTTAATGATCCCGGTAGATTTAAATTCGGGTAAAAATGAAATTCCGGTATTGTATTTATAGCTCCATTCAGCTGAAGGGATATCAGGTACGGTACCAACATGACTGTGACTATAAAGAGGCAATATCCTCCCGAAGACGCGTGTAAAAAACCATTCCAAGTAGGTCATATACCAGGATATGACCGTATCCATGAATCCACGAACACTTCCGCGTGCGATCTTAAGACTTTTTACGCGATTTCTTCGACTGATCAAACCCGAAAAACCCTGATGTGCATGAGCATCACCTAAAACATGCAGAATAATACCTATTGAATAAGGATCACCTGAATCTACAGCTCGTTTTGTTAATGATTTTAGAATGGGTGAATCTGGAAATGTTCTCATCTTTTTATCAAATAAACTTCCTTTGCAACCTGGGACAAAATGAAAAGGAACAAATATATTGATGATCTTTTTTTGATTATAAGTCCAAATGGTCATAATGGGCAAAGAGGTTGCCGTATTATCCAACCCACGTCTCTTACCAAAAAAATGACATCTCACTCCACGAGGTGGTTTTTTAAAAATAATGCGATTGATGAGTGAGTCATCAACAAATTCGGAGGAATAAGCAATCTTATAAGCAACTTCTTTCTTAATGCCCAGCATTCTGCATAATGCCAATACCGCGTAATAATGACTTCCAATTTCCATTGAGATGAATATAGGAGAATAATAAATAATTTGAAATAGAAAAGAGTTTAAGAAAATTATGTGTTATGGATTATGGATTATGGATTGAATAAAATATCTTCTCCTTACTCCTTACCCCTTACCCC
>DAOVOB010000003.1 GCA_030629925.1 Fidelibacterota bacterium | reverse complement strand
GTACAGCGGCAGATATTGAATATAACGTAAATAAAAAATACTTGCCTTATATCGCCAGGAATAATGACCTTCTGGCTATTATGGAGAAATTATTTCAGGAGGACCCTCAGGCTAAGATCCGTCTATCAAGTAGACATGCCAGTTTAAACAACTTTATGAAGAAATATCAGGGGAATATTGATGGTTTCTCTAAAAGTCATTTTATCAATGAAAAGAAAGCAGAAGAAGCTACTTTAAAGGAATTTGCAAATAAGGATAAAAAACTAAAGAAACGCTTTACTCACCTTTTTAACGAAATGCCCACACTATTAAAGGAAAAAGGAAATTTCTATACTTACGATAGTATTCTTGATGGTTTCGGGAATTATAGCGGTACTCTTTATTATTTGGCGGATTATGCTTATGAAGTTGCACGGGAACGTGCTAAACCGGTAGCTGACCGTGATCCCGATTTCTCCGAAAAACGCGTTAGAGAATATATCGAAAAAATACAGTATCGCTTTTACAGTTATTATGCACCCTACGATCAAAAAGCCTTGGCTTATGCCCTGAACAAAGCTGCTGCCGCTCCGGATGGATTCTATTACTTTGAACTGCCTAAGGATCCTGATAATTGGGTTATTAATGCTTATAATAAGACTAAATTGGATAATCAAGATTTTATCGATCGTTTATTCTCAATGCGTGCATCTCAGATCGAAGGGCTTGATGACCCTATCGTTCAACTTGCCGTTTCACTTTACGCACCTAAGTTCGAGAAAAAAGAGCGATTGAGAAACTGGTCCGCACGCATGAACGATCTTCGTGAGCAATATATGGAATTATTAGCAATTTACACCAAATCTCCTCAGTACCCGGATGCAAGCGGAACGATGCGCTTTACTTACGGAACTGTTGAAGGATACTCTCCCCGTGACGCCGTTTATTATAAACCTTTTACAACTCTCTCAGGTATGATGGCTAAAAATACTGATGTTTATCCATTTAATATGCCTCCGGAGATCTGCAATATAAAAGATCCCGCTCAATGGGTGGATCCCGAATTGAATGATGTACCCTCATGTTTCCTTTTAACCACTGATATTACCAATGGTAATAGTGGTTCATCCATTATGAACCGAAATGGGGAATTGATCGGACTGGCATTTGACGGAAATTACGAAGCTATGACCAGCGATTGGATGTTCCAACCCAAGATCCAACGGACCATTGGTGTTGATATTCGCTACATTCTATATATCACAGAGAAATTCGCCGGTGCGGATTGGATCATAAAAGAGATGATGGATTATTGATGATGGATTTTGGATATGTAAAATTGAGACGCGATTTATCGCGTCTTTTTTTTATATTGTCATTTCGACCTCTTCTACGCCAAGGCTACGAAGAGCAGGCGTAGCGCCGTGCCGGCCGAAGCTTGCAAAGCGAAGGCTGGGAGAGATCTCAAAATCCTAAAAACCTTAAATTTTTATACAGAATCGTATTCTCAGAGAGATCCTGAATCAAGTTCAGGATGACGTGTTTTTTCTCCCGCTCGACCCTCGATATTTTTCATACACAAAAGAAAAGGGCTCAAGATCTTGAGCTCCTATATTTTTGAAAATATTTTTTTACTCCCTACTCCTTTGTCCCTACTGCATCTTGAGTTGCCGGACTCCCAAATTGAACCTTTACGGTATCCAGGGCATTCCCCATGGCATAAACGGAATCAATATAGGATAGAAGTTTATTAGGATCTGTGGAGGCATTGGTCATGAGGTAAACCATGACCATTTTATAGGCGGTGGCACTGTTTTTGTAAAGTGACCGCTGCATCATCATATTTGAGGCTTGCAGATTCATTTTCAATGAATTCATAGAATAGTTCATGATATCCATGAGATTACGCTCAATGAGGTTCAGGTCGCGGATCATGTACTGCAATTCACGTGAAAGATGTTTTTGATTGATTATCAGTGAATCAAGATTGGTCTGAATACGCGAAAAATCAAACATGGAATAGTCAGTATCTTTAAAACGCGTTTTCAGCGCTTGCAAGGTATCTACATCAGCGATCAGGCTATCAATATATATGCTTTGAATACTCAGGACGCCCTGTAGTGAATCAATCTCATCATTTTTAATTGAAATTTCACCCAGCACATCCATAAACATGGAATCTGTTTCAAGTTTAATGACTGAAAATAGTGAATCCTGAAAGTAATTTTGCCGGATGTTTTCCATATTCATATTTTGAATGATCGTACTATCGGCAGAGAACGTTTGCTTAACCAAACGTTCATCTTCAAGACGAACATAAGTTTTTGTGGCACAGCCTGTTAGAAGAAGTACCAATACAATAATTAATATAATTCCACGCTTTATCATAAGGCTAACATACGGATTAATGCTGTTTTTGCATAGTGTTTAATTTCAGTAGCAACGCGAACTTCATGCTCAGTGATATCTTCTTTTATCTCTTTCAATGTATTGAGTAATTTCTCGGGTGTGATCATGCTCATGGTCACGCATTGAAAACCGGATTCAGCTAAAGGCACGATGGTTTTATCCGGAAATCTATCTGTTAATCGTTGAACAAGATGCTGCTCTGTTCCGACTGCCCAGGCACTCCCCTTTTCCGATTCGGTGATCATCTTAATGATCGTGGAAGTAGAACCAAACGCATCCGAAGCCTTTACTACATCTGCCGTACATTCGCCGTGAACGACGATCTTGATCCCAGGGTATTCGTTTCTGCGCTTAGTGACATCGTCCAGGGTAAAACGTTTATGGACGCTGCAGTAACCGTTCCAAAGAAAGACCTGTGATACTTCAATGGCCTTTTCATCCGGTAAACGATCAAGAGTGAAAATTGCCGATTCCGGGATACCTTTGCTTATTGCCGTATTTATTCCGAGAAATTGGTCAGGCAGGAAAAGGATCTTACTGCCTCTTTCCATAGCCCAATCAAAAATACGAGACGCATTTGAACTGGTACAGATGATGCCGTCGTTCTTTCCAACAAAGTATTTGATATCTGCCGATGAATTGATATAGGTTACCGGAATGATCTTTTCTTTCGTTCCGCTTGTCAAATGCTCCCAGATCATCTCGACATCTTTGATGTTCGCCATATTCGCCATGGCGCAACCAGCGCGCATATCGGGTATATATACTTTTTGATCATCGTCACTGAGAATATCGGCACATTCGGCCATAAAATAAACACCGCAAAAAACAATGTGTTTTTTCTTCATTTCTACAGCTTTTTGACTGAGAATAAGCGAATCGCCGGTCACGTCCGCAAAGCGTATCACATCATTTCGTTGATAGTGATGACCTAAAATGACCAAGTCATCTTTCAATTCTTCTTTTAAAGCAGCGATCTCATCCAAAATGGCAGGATCACTTTCTATTGATTTAAAGGCGGAAACGCCTTTTTCGTATTTGATCATTTAAAAATCGATCCCTTCTACTGCGGGTTTATCATTCTGGAACGGATGCTTGATCTCTTTCATTTCCGTCACGAGATCCGATCGTTCGATAATGGCATCACTGGCACCTCGACCGGTAACAATTAGGTGCATGCCTTCCGGAATGCTGTCCATTATTTTCAAAACTTCCTTTTCCTCAACAAGACCGACCATTTGAGCGGTCAGTATTTCATCCAGTACTATCATGTCATATTTTTTGCTTTTGATCTTCTTGTATGTAAATTTTAAGGCCTCACTTGCCGCTTTCATATGATCCGTTTCGCTGTGTTCATCACCAGGTAGTTTATAAAAGCCAATTCCTGCCTGGTAAACTTCCACAAAATCACTAAGGTGATGATTAATAGCGTGATGTTCTCCATACTGCGAACCATCTTTAATAAATTGTATGATGCAAGAACTGTGGTGATAGCCGGCAGCACGCAAAACCGTACCCAATGCCGCTGAGGTTTTTCCTTTTCCGTTTCCGGTGTATGCAATGATCATCTCAATTTTCCTTTTCTAATAACTTCTTTGCGCGTTGATCTGTAATGATTGGTTTCCCCGTTTGTTTTTCAATCTCCAAACGGGCTTTCTTCGCGGCATTTCCGCCTTTTTGTGCAATATCGACATTTTCTTCCAAACCGGATGGCTCATGTTCCTTTGATATTTCCGTAGTTGAAGCTTCAGCCAGCATATTAAGCACCAATTCCAAATTACTCATATTATCTCGGAGGTTTTCTTTTTTTAATCCTTTTAATTTTTTGTATTCTTTCACAGATTTATCAGTCCAAGCTTTAGTCACTTCATTGGTAAGTATTGCATATTCCAGTCCCTCTTTCATACCGCGAGCATTCCATTCATCAGTCAATTCTTTTCGAATTTCAATACTTTTTAATCTTTGATTGATCCACTCTTTAGAATATCCTTTACTCAAATATGTTTTCATTGCTCTATTGAAAGCTAATTCCGGATCTTCTGTCTCGTCAATTCTTTCGGCTCCGACTTTTGCCAGCCATCTTTTAAACGGTTCTGCTTTTGGCGAAGGTATGGATTGAATTATTCTCAAAAGCCCTTCGGTGGCAGATGCTGTTATTTTTCTTATCTTTCCGTCAAGAGCCTGCATATCAACCAGGGTACAAATTGTACCCCAGTTCTTATTCAATTCCGAATCACGTGAACGCATTTTTTTGATATACTGTTTTACATCCTTACTTTCACTTAAGAGTTTAACAACATCATGAACCGAAAAATACCATTTTTCATTCCCATCATCCCAATGAGTTCTGATCTTATGTTCGCCAAATATTTTTATACTATTTTTCATTTTGATCTATCTCCCCATATAGATGTTAAATCATTTTCATAATTTACCGGCCTGCACCAGAATTGAAAAATATTCCTAGGATCTGTCATAGGTTCGTTCCGTTTCCGTAGAAAAAAAGCATCCGGGGAACTGTCGGGCACGCCGATGATATTCAACGCATTCACAACATATCCCTTTTATTGAGCAGAGATACGTGCAAGTACATATTTTTAGATTTTCTTCTTTTTTACATTCCATATCAATCACTCAGATCGTATTCTTTTATCTTCCTGTATAAGGTCCTTTCACTCATGCCCAATGCTTGCGCCGTTTTGCGCTTGGAGCCGTAATATTTTTTCAATGTTTGTAAGATCATATCTTTTTCGACTTCTTGCAAAGTACGGTCATCTTGCTGGACATCAACATTTACTTCACTCAGATCAGATCTCTTAATAAATTGAGTTATATCTTTCATTCGGTTCAATGTTAATTCATCAGCCGTATCTATGATAGAAAGTTTCTCTTTGATCTCCTCCACATCTTGCCTGATAAAGAATAACTGACGTAAAATGAGTTCGCGCTCAACCTGATCAGTTTCTTTATTCACTTTTACCGGAAAACGGGTGTCATACATCATTTGATCAGATGAATTGCCAAGGTGACGACTTACCGTTCCGGCCTGGATCATCTTATCATCTTCAAGTACAAATACCGATTGAATAAAATTCTTTAATTCGCGAACATTTCCTTCCCAAGTCGCATCTGAGATCAAGCTCATGGCCTGTGGAGTAATGGGCTTATATGCTAATTTATTTTTATCGGCATATGTCATCATGAAATATTCGGCTAACATGGGAATATCATCTTTTCGTTCCCGAAGCGGCGGAATTCGGATCATAATGGTCTTTAAACGAAAATAGAGGTCTTGGCGAAATTTGCCGCTAGATACGTCTGCCGTAAGATCACGATTGGTCGCACCGATAACACGGACATCAACCTTTCTTGGTGTGCTTTCACCCACTCGAGTAATTTCACCCTGTTCTAATGTACGTAGAAGTTTAACCTGCGTCTCAAGTGGTAGTTCTCCTATCTCATCAAGAAGGATTGTCCCTTTATCGGCTGTTTCGAAAAAACCTTTACGATCTTCAACCGCACCTGTATATGATCCCTTTTTATGTCCGAAAAGTTCAGACTCAATGGTTCCGGCAGGTATAGCCCCGCAGTTCACGATCAAATATTTACCGTGCTTGCGTAATGATAGATCATGTAAAGCTTTAGCAACCAACTCTTTTCCAACACCGCTTTCTCCGTAAATAAGGATACTGATACCGGATGGAGCCACTTGCTCGATCACACGGATAACCTGCTTGATCCCTTCAGATTGTCCGATGATCCCGTATTTTTGTTCTATGTTTCTCATGAAATTAACTTATTTAGAATAAATGCAATATTCAAGAACAATTTGTCATTATGGCATACTTTTTGACAAGATATAAAAGTAGAAAGTAGAAAGTAGAAAGTAGAAAGTAGAAAGTAGAAAGTAGAAAGTAGAAAGTAGAAAGTAGAAAAAGATTTTAATTTATATCTATACATGCAAAGCTTATTCTTAATTTAATCCGTTTTCGCTAATAATAATTTTAAATTGTGACAGTCGCAGAGATCGTGCCTGCCCCGACGAAAGTCGGGGAACCCGGCAGCAAATAGCTGACGTTTCAGGATGACCAACGTTTTTATTTTATTTTTTACGTTTTACGATTTACTGATTACTGACTTCTGTATACCGCTTATTACTGTTTACTGTTCACTGTTTACTTTAGACTTTTAAGTATATCTTTCGCTTCTCTGACATGCGGAGAGATCTCAAGGCTATTGACTGTCTGTTCATAATATAATTTTGCTGTACGAACCAATCCCATTTTCAGATACACATCACCGGTATATTTGAGAACGATGGAACGATACCAAGAATATTCAATAGCATCCATCTCATAAACTGTATTAAAATAATCAAGTGCCTCAATATGATCTTCTTTTAGCATGGCACGGACACCTTCAACATAGTTTAACCGGGCTTTCCATCCTCTGTCGTCATCCAATAATCCATGTTTCAATAATTTAGTGATATGCCGTTTATGATCATCACCTTCATTCCATTTTGCCCGGTAATAGTCACATTCGGCGGCAATCGCGAGGACTTCAAGATTATCGGGATATTTTGCCAAGAACTCATCGCATAATTGAGCACATTGCTCATAATCCATTTTATCGTATATGTAGACATACATCAGAACGATCGCAGCTTCCCAGCGGGTATATTCAGCGTTTTTATACGCTGACCACAGATCACGGATCCCATCTGATTTGGAATTACTGAATAAATTGCTCATACCGTAATTTCCACCCAAAACAGATAAATAATAATCAAAGGCGCCGGTTCCAAAATCCATTTCGGCAAAATCTTTTTTAGTATAACGGTCTATCTTCACTTTTTTGCCAAGAATCTTGGGAGCACCTTTCATAATGTTCATGTATTCCATTTTATTCAAATAGATACGCATCTTGCCTGCCAGCAAAACCGTGTAAGAAAACTGTGCATCAATATCTTCCGGAGAACTTTGTAAATATGATTCGAATACAGGAGTATATATTTTGATCATCCTATTGGCATTTGCCATTGCATCCTCATAGCGAGCATTTGCCATATCTGAACGGATGCCCAGATAGGACAAGAAAGCATAATAAGGGAACGGGTCTTTAGAATCTTTTATTTGATCTTTAAAATAAGTTTCCGCTTCATTAAAGTGGTAATTATAAAATAGATCGAAACCCTTTTTAAAGACTTTGTCCATAGCAAAAAGTCCCGATAATGAAAACAAGACTATTAGAAATACATATTTGATCTTTTTCATTTAATTATTACGATCTTACTTGGAACAACCCAAGCAAATTTAAAACCCTGGTTTTTCATAGCAGTTTGCATGACAAGAGCTTCTTCATTAGTAATGTAATTGCCGATCCTTACTTTATAATTCGGAGGTTCAAAGTCTACATAGACCGGCATGGAATAGAGAGAATCGGCTTGTGCCTTGATCGCGATCGCTTCATTCAGTTTCTGTGTCGAAATTAGTTGGATCCTATATCCTGAGCTCTCAATATATTCTTTATTCATGTGTGAAGGGTCAGTTTTAAAAACTTCATCATCGGAAAATAAAATAGTCTTAAATTCTTTTAATTTATAGTTCTTGCGAACTTTAGAGGGATGTAGAAATTCTTGCTGTGTTGTTTGGGAGAATAACATAGCGCTTATGAGTATCATGGCAATAGTAAGTAAATATCTTTTCATTCTTCAATCTCCCCGATCGCTGAACGTGATATCCAGCCAACTTTGTCGTCAAAATACGAAATATTAGACCACAAATCCTCAATATTTTTATTGACCCTTACTTTTGACCCTTCATGCAGGATAAACAATACTATAGCATCTTCGGTAGGTTCGGAAAGAATTTCGACAGAACGCTCCAGAATAATGGCATATTTTTCATTTTTCCGTCTTTGGGCCGTATCGATAGTGATCGAAGTGAATAATATGATAAGAACCAGAAAAACACTTAAAACCGTAATATAAGTAGCTTTATGATTTTTACTTTTACGTCGGCTCGCCCGCCCGATAAATCCAAGAACGAGTATTAATATCAAGAACAAAGCTCCAATGAGCTGAATACTGACAGACAATGACAATTGTCTTTGCATTTGCTTATACCACTTAAACAAAGGAAACATATCCGGCAGAACAACTTTATCGATGAGATGCTTCTCGGCAATGAGCAAATTGTGATCAATATCCGATCCGGAAGGAGCCAGGATCTTAGCTTTTTCCCAATATCGAATAGCATTACCCAATTCACCGTTTCTATAATAGCTGTTACCCAAATTATAGTATAATTCCCAGCTGACCTCTTTGCTTTCTTCCAATTGATGGAAAATAGCTATGGCATGTTGATAATCTTCACCTACATAAGCCGAAACACCCTGTTTGAACAACTGATCTCTATCAACATCAGCTGCCAAAGTCAGTGAACCCAAACATAATAGAAGCACTATGCTCATGGTGATCACGCGTTTCATATTTTTTCAATATCCTCTATCAGAGCCAATGCCTGATCTTTTAATAGGTTAAGCTGGACATGCGACAGCATACCGGGTGCATATTTATACGTTTCAATCGTTTTCATGATACCGGAAATATCGGCATGAACATTATTTTTCAGCTGTTTATCGCGCAAATAATCCACAAATGCAGCTTCGATCTCAAGAAGGACAAGTTCCGCATCTTGATCATCGATGATCTTCTGAAATTTGTTCAAGGCCGTTTTTAAGGCATTCTTATAACGAATTTGCTTCATATTGCTCATGCGTATTTTCCAAATGATCTCAAGAACAATGAAGAAAAACACAAAAAGAATAGCAATATAGTATATGATCCAGTTCTTTTGATCTTTCACCGGATCATAGCTTGAATCAAAGATATTCCCTTCTCCCATCTGGATAAAGCGGATATCTTTAGATAAGAGGCGAACTTCATCAGGTGATAATGCTGATGTATAATCACCTTCTAATTCATTATGTGATATCACTCGTAAATCTTTTACCGGAGATCGTAGTGTAATAAATTTTTCATTTTCAGGTGAAAAATAGGTAAAAGAAATATCATCGAAATGAAAGGTCCCCGGTTTTGATGCGATCAAGACATATTCCCAAGAGCGTTTACCGCTATAATCTTCATTTTTTAGTTTGAAGTTATTCTTTACCTTAGGTTCAAAAACCTCAAAGCCTTCAGGAAAATTCTGCTCGGGAAAAGCAAAATGTTCAAGATTTCCTTTACCGGTCAGTTCGACATGTAGAGCAGTTGCTTGATTTTCCTGAATGATAGAACTATCAAGACTCACTTTCATTGAAAATTCACCGATCGCACCTGTAAAGGCAGAACCTGCGGAAGATGGAAGCGGTAGAACCATAATTGTATCAGATGGTGCAACAATATTTATATCTTTCGTGTTCCTGCCAAAGAAAGGATCGTCAAATACAGTTCTTGACTGACCACTGCGCTTGACAGAAATACGAAATGGTTTCTGAGGTAAAACAAATTCCCCGCTTTGTGTGGGCGTGAGTGTTAACGATGCAATACCCGCAATTAAATACTCTTTACCGTTTATTACTTTCTTGGAAGACTTGGGTGAATTACTAAGATCAAATTTATCTACGATAAACCCATCTAGTGTATTTAAGGGGGCGGTCGTATAATTTACGACATTCTCGGCTGTATAGAGTAAATAATTCAAGCTGAAGGTCTCACCCTGATAGACTGTATTTTTATCAAGAACAGTTTCCATGAACATCGTGGGCATGTCGCTTGAAGGATCCAATGCATCAATTTTTGCTGATTTACTTACCATTAATACAATGGGTTTTGTTTTATAAACTTGATTCTTGATTTTAAATACATAAGCAGGAACTAATAATTTACCACTTTTCTTGGCAATAATATCATAAGAAACCTTGTTGGTCGATGTGGATTTTCCGTTTACCCACGAATAATTAGTTGAACTGTAAGGACCGCCAATAACGCTGAAAGCATCATGTAATTTAAGATCAACCGAGCGAGGCGAGTTTTTTATATCCTCAAAAGTAAAGGTGATCTGAATCTGTTCTTGCATAGAAAATTGGGTTTTAGAAAGCGTACAACTTACCCTCTGCCCCCATAACAATGCTGAGAACAAAAATATGACTGAAATTAGGACTATTTTACTACGGATCTTTACCATTCTTTGCTTCGTTTGATCTTTTTACCTTTTGCTTTGCTCAAAATGAGCTTCTTCATGGATTCTTTTTCTTCTTCTTTCATAGCGTTCAAAATATTCTTGGCTTGTTCTTTAGTCAATTCCTGAGCTTGCAGATCTTCTTCGCTCAATTGAGATTCAGATTGTTGCTGCTGTTGATCTTGTTCCTTCTCTTGCTGTTCATCTTGAGACTGATCTTTTTGCTCTTGGTCTTGCTGATCTTGTTTATCTTGTTTTTGCTGGTCTTGCTTTTTCTCTTGATCCTGATTTTTTTCTTGATCTTGTCCTTGGTCTTGTTGCTCTTGCTGCTGCTGTTCCTGTTGGCGTCGTAAATGCTCGTACATGATCTTGCTGTTCGGGTCATCAGGATCGTAGACCATACTTTTTTTAAAATGCTCAAGCGCATCTTCCGTTTTCTCCTGCTGGACGGCTAGCTGTCCGAGATTGTAATGTGCTTTGGCAAGTTGAGCATCGTTTTCGCTGGCAAGACTCTGCATCAATAAGGAATTTGCTTTTTCGTATTCTTTTTGAGCAAGCGCTGTTGTTCCACTATTGTACATGATCTTTTCGTTCTCTTTGTCTTTATTAAGACGGCCCGCGTAATAATCTCCGGCTTTTTTATAATCACCTTTATAAAAAGCGTTTATACCGGGATCTTTTGCATGAAGCAGACTAAATGCAAGGACTCCAAGTGTCAGAAGGCGAAATATGTTGTTTTTATGTATCAGTTGCATACGAAATTTGAAATGATTTATTTAGCTTCCATGTTCCGAAATTCTATTTATTAACTGAACTTTTTTTCCGTCCGTCTTTTGTAACGGCTTGATCAATATCCTGATCATTTTCAAAGAAATCCAAAATACGCTTCATAAAAGTATTCCGTGATGATGCAGAAGGAATACATTCAAAAGGAAAACCGATCACAAACGTATTGTATTCTTCCCCGTTCCAGGCAATACCTGCGGAGATATTATTTTCAGTATAGCGCATGACCGTTAAAGCACCACTGTCTTTAGCGGGTTCAATGCCGTCGGGATTTTCAACGCCATATACCTTCGGATGGAAATCCGTAATAAAAGAATAGTTTATATCATTACCGAATAATAGTGTATTGTTTGCATAGACGGCGCCTCCAAGGGAAGCATGATCCGTTCGCCAGCGATATTTCAGCACTCGTTCGGCAAAGGATATTTTACTCGTATCATCAAGTATATCCGTTCCAATGTAGGCACCACTCAGGAAGACATTTCCACCCATTTGCGTAAAATCTTCAACGGCAGCTGCAAAAGGCCGTGGAAAAACACGAAAACGGGGTTCTTTAATGGGTTTGGGCCATGGCGTTGCTTTCTGTTCGCCGTATATAATATCCATGGTCTCATATTTCTCAAGCTCGATCATGCCCAGAGCTACAGCTTCATCGGAAGCGGAATCAAAAGAATAACCTGCTGCGACAATAGCTTGTCCATGTAAATATGGATAGTCGTGAGTATTACCGACAATGACCGTTGATTCCATATTGCCGTAACTTGCACCGTTTCCTGGAGAATCGTCATCCAGCCATTTGGAATCAGCAAGAAAATCGTACTGAGAACCGATATAACTTAAATCATAGACATCCGGAACACTTTTGCCCCAAGCATCCATGAAGCCAAGATATTTATCCGTTTCAAGTATCTCGGGACCGGAAACCCGGTCAAAAGCGTTGACAACAAGAACTTTCTTGGTATTGGAAATATTACAAACTGACACGATCTCGGAGGGAAAGCTCTCTCCCCCGTCATTCAATGCCGTAACTTTAAAGCTATAAAGCACACCATCATCAACAGTGGGGATCATGCATTGTTTTGCATCAAGCAAGATACCGTCATCCCATCCGCCACTGTCCTTACGCGTATAAACCATATATTTTTCAGGAACAGCTGTAGATTCAAGAGGATCAAGAACGGGTTGCCATTTAATTCGAATAACCTTTCCATGAAGGACCTCAGCCATCACATGTGAGGGTGGTAAAGGCTGAACAACATATTCGTATCCGTATTGAGTTGATAGAAATCTCAGCATGCCCTTATAGATCGCGCGACTTGCGTCAAAGCGGAATTGAGGGTCATTACCGAATTTCATATCAAGGAAATTATGATGTGAGTGCAGTTCCAGCAGAGCTCCCGGTACATTGGGGCGCCAAGCTTCACTATAGGCTGCATCCCACATACCGCGGCGATTCCATGCCGGATCGTATTTTGCATAAATATCTTCAACGATCTGGGTTTGGATAATATCCGCCAAATCTCTGCTAACATAACGTGATTGCCCGTCCGGGAAAGTTAATTCCGCGGAGTCTCCGGGTGCGTCCCAATTGGTTTCTCCACCCTTACGACTGTAGATCATTAAAGTACCGATAACCGTATCATTTCGTGTTGTACCCGCATCGGTATGAAAAGCAAAAGAAAGGTCAATAGGAATGCCTAAACCGGCTGTATCACGATTAGCTGTCGGACCAAAAGGCGCACCTTTAAGATAATTCACCCATTCGCCGCGACTTTTATAATCATCATTGTAATCTACAGTATCCTGATGGATATTGTAGACCATTTCAGGCATACCTGCATATTGCAGATAATAACGGGCAGCTTCAACCCAGCGCGGGCGCTCGCTGATCAGTCCATTCCGCATAATATCACCCATACCGCCTCCAAAGCGAATGGCATCAGTAGTGATATATTTTGTCTGGCTTAAGCGGTTGGTCTTGACCACAACTTTTGAATCACCATCTTTGAAAAATTTAAATTTACCCAGATAAATCCAAGTCTCGCCACCCATTTGTTGGTTTACGAGAAATTCTGTCCTGCCGCCGGCATGGTACACGATGTATTTTGCATCATCCACATTGTTCTCGTCATGATGATAAGAAATATAGACGGCATATTCACCCGTTTCAGGGATATCTGCTTTATATTCAGCCGATGCATATTGGTCATTTGCCAAGATCTGACGGTAAGTACCGAAGCGGAAGGGATTATCACCTGAAACATATGGTTTTTCACCAACGGCAAAACCTGTGCCACCATTTTCCCAGTTTCCGTTCTCCGAATATCCGCTTGCTTCATTATCGTTATCCACGATCACTTCATTTGTATTTACATCGCGTTCACGCGGTAAAAAAGTATTGGCACCCGCATTTTCAAGCATGGGTACCAAATATTGCAAAACATAGGATGTAGGAAAAATATCTTCAACGACCTGGAAATTTCGTGCACGCTGCCATTCCCAACGATGTAAAGAATTCTCATAGTACCAGCCATGACTGTTCCAAAGAGCAATATGACGGCCATTCAATCCTTTTGAAGGAGCAAAAGGTTTAGAGTTGTTTCTTACAATGGACTCTATGCTTTTAGGGTCAACGGGAAATTTACTCGTATCACGATCTTCAGGATTTTCAATAAAATAATTGGGGATCAAATCATGAATGGGTAATCCCGTTGAATACAAAGTAATATCGTATTTATCAAAAGAACCTCCCAGTTCAGCCTTGAAATTATCGTAGATTGCCTTGACGCTTTCTTCTCTTAAAGGGCGATAAGCAAAATAACGATTAAAGTATATATCAAGAGTTTTAGCATCACGATCGTACATTAAAGTATCTAAACGTGCATGCCGGACCATTTCAACACCCTCAAGTTTACCCGATTTACAATTTTCCAGTAAAACCTGTGTTGCCGAATAGATCTGTTGAATTTTTCTACCTTGGTCATTATATGCCGGTGGGATAGTCTTATTAATCACCTGTGAACCTCCTCCGCAGGAGAAAAAGGCCATGGCGCTTAATAAGACGAACCCAAGGCTAATAATTTTTTTCATTCACTTATTTCCTTTCTCTCGTCATCTCAATAAAATAATCAAATATCATCTTTGTGTGTTCTTTGTCTTTTGAGCGTTCAGGGTGCCATTGGAGTCCAAGAACGAATCGCTCGCCTCTCAATTCCATCGCTTCAATTACATTATCTTCAGCACGTGCGGTTATCTCAAAGTCTGAAGGGAAGTGATCTTCCTTAACTGCCTGATGGTGATTTGAATTTACAATAATACACCCATCATTGAAAATGCTTTTTAACCATTTTCCACCTTTTATTACGATGGAATGCTCAGTATCACCTGTAACGGCATGATACTTGCCGTTGGGGAGATCCTGAATCAGCTTTCCGCCATGTGCAATGGCCAATAATTGATGACCGACACAGATCGCTAATACGGGAATATTCGTCTCCTTCAGCACCTTTTTCATCAACAGTATATCTGTTTCCACCCTTCGTGGATGAATGGGATCGGAATGTTCATCGGAAATCTCTCCATATAATTCAGCAGGGTAATCATCTCCACCTGTAAACACAATACCGTCAAGTTCCTTTAAATAGGCCTCCAGAACCTCAGGTTGTGGATTACAAGGCAAAATGACAGGAAGTCCGCCTGCGTTGTAAACGGCATTGATATAACTAATAGGGACTTTATACCATTTGTGAGCATCTTCCATGTAAGTTGAGTTAATTCCAATTTTCGGACGGTGTATTGTTCTATTTGTCATTATAATTTTCCTTTTACAGAATAGTAATTTATCAGCGTTTCAAATGTTCCATAATTTCGTGATGTGTAACGCGTGACGAGTGACGCGTCGTAAACAGTAATCTCATAAACGGATCTTGCCGAGTCACGAGTTACGAGTCACGCGTTACGTCTTTTGTTACGTCTTCCGTTCTTTCTTCTTTGCCGCAGGGAACAAAATATTATTCAATATCAATCTATATCCCGGACTGTTCTTGTGCAGATCAAGGTTCGTGGGAGGATCACCGACATAATGGCGATAATCTTCGGGATCATGACCGCCGTAGTAGGTAAAAGTCCCCTTCCCCACATTTCCATGGATATATTTTACTCTATCTGTATTTTTTGTTTCACCCATGATCAATACATGTTCTTTGATGCGTTTACGATCAAAAGAGGTTGTTTGTCCCATGAAACCTTTGATCAAAGATTCATGATTCTGGGTCAGCATACACGGAACAGGATCGAATTTTGCCGAAAATTCAAAAAGTGAAAAATAGTCCCTCGCCGGATCAATGCGCAGTGCATCATAACTTGGCGGAATATCTATATCAGAGAATTCATAGACATAGGGGTCGGGATTCAATTTAAACCCCGTAAAAGCGAAGCTCTGTTTGTAATCCAGTTTCTCCGCAAAGAAAGGATCTACACCGTCATGATCAAATGGCACCTGACAAATGTCCGTTTTTTCCGCTGCCAGTGCAATATCGTAGGAATCCGTTGCGGCACACATGGCAAAAAGGAAACCGCCGTTCATAACATAAGCACGGATCTTTTTTGCAACGGCCAATTTCAATTCAGATACTTTTGAAAAACCCATATCTGACGCCATTTGTTCCTGGGTTTGCTGTTCTGTTATATACCAAGCGGCATTGCGGTAATTTCCGTAAAATTTTCCGTATTGACCCGTAAAATCCTCATGATGCAAATGCAGCCAATCATAATTCTTTAAAGCATTATCAAGAATTTTCTTATCGTAGATTTTTTCATAAGGAATCTCCGCATAGCTCAGAACTAAGGTGACCGCATCGTCCCAGGGAAGCTTGTTCAGCGGAGTATAAACGGCGATCTCGGGTGCTTTTTCCAGCAAAATGCTCGACATATTCTTGCTTTGGATCTCATTGTTTATCCTCGCATAATCCGATGATGAAATGCGTTCATATTTAACATCCCGGAGCAAACATTCTTTTTCTATCATATCGCGATAATCAAGATAAAACGATCCACCGCGATAATTCAGCAACCATTCAACGTTCATGCCACTTTCAAGTGCATAAAAAGCAATGCCATAGGCTTTTAAATGATTGGATTGTTTGTTATCCATGGGAATAAGGATACCGGCCAGCAAGAAAGATGCAAATAGTTGGAAAATAAGAATATGTAAATATATTTTTTTCATCGGGAGATAATGTAAGCAATCTAAAAACTTGAGGCAAATCTTTATGTATGTCATCCCGGAAAGATTGCCAGTGGCTATCAAAATCGAAATGCATGTCATCCCGGAAAGATTGTTACAACAATCTTATCCGAGATCTCATTTATTGGTCACTCCATTCAATTTGGGAGCAACATTATTATTTAGATCCCGGATAAACTTGCCACCGGCAAGTTTTCCGGGATGACGTGGTTCTGGTTGTTCCGGGATGACGTCATTCTGGTTGTTCCGGGATAACGTGTTTCTGATTGGAAAAACTTGAGGCAAATTTTTGTTTACAAAAACTTGCCTCAAGTTTTTATTACACCTATAATTGTACATGAAAAATACAATCAAACTTCCCATCATTCTGCTCATCATATTCATGAGCTTATTTATTACATCTTGCGAGATCGCAGCAACTTCGGATATTTGCGTCAGTATTCCGCCACAGGCTTATCTTGTCAAACGCATTGCAGGCGCAGAAACGCCTGTGACCATTATGATCCCCCCGGGGTCTGCACCACCTACCTATGCGCCTACAGCCTCACAGATCCGGAATCTTCATGAATGTAAACTCTACGTAAAAAATGGTCACCCGGATTTTAATTTTGAAACCATGCATATTGACCCTTATCTCAGTAAGCATCCGGATGTCCTGGTAGTGGACATGGCAAAAGATCAGGATATCATGTCCGGAGATGCTCACATTTGGCTTTCGCCCAAGATCATGAGCGATGCCGCTGAAAACATATATGAACAATTAGCTCAGCTTTATCCTAAACGGAAAGATGAATTAAAGTATAATTTAAGCATATTATTGCGTGATATGGGCAAATTGGATAAGGAACTGCAAACGATGCTTGCTCCTTATCAAGGCGCGAAATTTCTGACGCTTCATCCATCCTGGGGGTATTTTTCACGAGATTATGGAATTGAGCAGGTCAGTATTCGTCATGAGAACAAAGCACCTTCCACAAAAGAGATCGCGCATTTGATCGAACATGCTAAACAGGAAAATATTCACATTATTTTTGTCCAAAAGGAGTTTTCATCAGAGCAATTGGATGTCATCTCTCGTGAAATAGATGCAACGGTCGTTGCGCTGGATCCCCTTAATGAAAATTGGTTGAAAAATATCCAAAATACAGGCAGAACCCTTGCAAAGGTCTTTGATGAGCAATAGACCTGCAAAAATACTTCTTTATCTTGCCTTTATGGTCAATGTTTTCCTTTTCGGATCTTCCTGGATGTTCAATAAAATGGTCCTGCAGGAAGGTGCAAGCCCTATTTGGGGTGCAGCCATACGACAAAGCATCGCGGCGGTCGTATTCCTCATTGTTTATGCCATCAGAAGGCCTTCCTTTAAACTTTCCAAGAGACAGTGGATCTTAGTTTTTCTTTATGGAATATTCATGCTGTCTCTTGCTCATATCTTCGTTTTTATCGGTCAGAAACATTTGTATTCCGGACTTTCCAGTATCATTTTCAGCTTTTTTCCTCTTGCTATCGTGGTCATTTCCGCTATCCTGATACCGGAAAAAGAACCGCTGACAGTTCGAAAAATACTGGGCGCTTTGATCGGTTTGATCGGTATTGTTATTCTTTTTTACACGAAAGGTATTATAGAACCCGGTACGTCCATTACCCTTGGGGTCGTTCTTATCGTTCTTTCTGTTTTTGTGAATGCTTTTCCAAATGTCATTATCAAGCGTGATGGCGCCGGACTGGATCCTCTGATCATGAATACCGGAGGCATGCTGATCGCTTCTCTCATATTGATCCCTACAGCTTTTATCTTTGAAGGAGTACCGACATTCGCACTGACAAAAAGACTTATCTTTGCTGAGCTTTATCTCGGTATTTTCTGCTCTTCCATCGCATTTTTTCTGTATTTCTGGATGCTTCGTTATGTTTCGGTCTTTAAGCTCTCCCTTGCTGCGTATATGACACCCCTGGTCGCGGTTTTTCTCGGC
>DAOVOB010000113.1 GCA_030629925.1 Fidelibacterota bacterium | reverse complement strand
GACAGTCTGTATGAAAAAGCGCGGATTGAAGCTCAGGTCAAAGTAAAAGACATAAAAGAATCAGCAATTTTAAACGCAAATAAAGAAGCTAAGAAGATCATTATTGAAGCTATTCAACGCTCAGCCGCCGATCATACATCGGAATCAACGGTTGCTGTTGTTGCGCTACCCAATGATCAGATGAAAGGTCGCGTTATCGGTCGTGAAGGCCGAAATATTCGTCACTTTGAAGCACTTAGCGGTATTGAACTTATCGTTGATGATACACCTGAAGCAGTTGTACTTTCGGGTTTTGATCCCGTACGTCGTGAAGTTGCAAGAATTGCATTGGAAAAACTTATTTCGGATGGTCGAATTCATCCGGCTCGTATAGAGGAAATGATTGAAAAGGCAAATAAGGAAGTTGAAGAATCCATTATTCAGGCAGCAGAAGAAGCTACCATGGAATTATCTTTACCCCCTTTTAATTCTGAAATGATGCACCATATCGGATCATTAAAATATCGTACATCTTACGGTCAGAATATATTAAAACACTCCATCGAAGTTGGTTGGCTATCGGGTCTAATGGCTGCCGAACTTGGTATGGACGGACAAATGGCAAAACGCGCCGGTTTTTTGCATGATATTGGAAAAGCCATCGATAGAAATGTTGAAGGAACTCATGCACTGATCGGTGGTGATATCGCCCGAAGAAATAAAGAAGATAAGATCGTAGTTAATGCTATTGAATCTCACCACGAAGAAGTACCCATGGACAATCCGATCTCGGCCCTGGTTCAGGCAGCCGACTCTATCAGTGGTTCACGTCGCGGTGCTCGTGGTCAAACCCTTGAAAATTATATACATCGTATGGAAAAACTTGAAGAAATATCTAATAGCTTCAAGGGCGTTAGTAAAACCTATGCTATTCAGGCCGGTAGGGAAGTCCGTGTTATTGTTGAAGAAACACAGATCAATGATGCTGCATCCGATCTTCTTGCAGAAGATATTGCAAATAAGATCCAATCAGAATTGACCTACCCCGGTCAGATCAAAGTAACGGTTCTACGTGAACATCGCTCTATCGGTTACGCAAAATAAACGGAGAAAATGGAAGCTAAAATATTACATGGCAAAGTGGTCGCTGAAGCGGTCAAAGAAGGATTAAGACCCCGCATTGAAAAATGCATTAAAAAGGGCGTTTATCCGGGTTTGGTCGTGGTTCTGGTTGGAGAAGATCCCGCTTCACAAGTCTATGTGCGAAATAAAGCACGTGCATGTGAGTCTTTAGGTATTTATTCGGAAACACGTTGTTTATCTGTTGACACAACTCAAAAAGAATTGAATGAGCTTGTTGATCGGTTGAATGCCGATGATCGATTTCATGGAATATTAGTGCAAATGCCATTACCCAAACATCTTGATGATATTGAGATCATTGAAAGGATCTCTCCGCAAAAAGATGTGGATGGCTTTCACCCCATGAGTGTGGGGCGTTTGGTGCAGGGACAGAATACTTTATTGCCTTGTACGCCGGCGGGTGTATTGGAAATATTAGCATATTATAATATTGAGACCAATGGGAAACATGTTGTTGTCGTTGGTCGTTCGAATATCGTTGGCAAGCCGATGCTAAACCTCATGTACCAGAAATCAAAGCATGCCAATGCAACGGTAACCATTTGCCATACGGGCACACGAAACATGGAAGAACACACTTTGAGAGCTGATATTCTTATTGTTGCAACGGGTGTCCCCGAGATGATCAAAGCAGGAATGGTTAAAGATGGTGCGGTTGTTATTGATGTTGGAGTGAACCGCGTAGATGACGATACCAGGAAAAAAGGATATCGTTTGGTTGGTGATGTTGCTTACGACGAAGTAAAAGAGCGTTGCTCTGCAATTACACCTGTACCGGGAGGTGTGGGTTTAATGACCATAGCAATGCTAATGAAAAATACCGTACAAGCAGCAGAAGATCATGTAAACTTGAAAAATAATGGCAAAAAATAAGAAACAACGACATTACTTATTTACATTTATTCTGATTCTATTACTTGGATCTACCGGCGTCATTTTAACGAAAACGGACGTCGGTTTTAATATCGTCTATAGAATTCTTCGTCAACAAGTCGACAAAAAATTCAATTTTAATTTCTCAATCAGGAATTTAAATACTCCACTAAAAACAAATCTTGAAGCAGATTATCTGGAATTTTCAAACGAAGATTCCACTCTTATTATCACAGTTGATACCATAAATATCAATTATAGAGGTATTTTTGAATTACTGGGTAGGCGGCACCTAGACAGCTTACATTTGATTGAACCGCGTATATATATAAAGCTCGGAGAAGGTGAACAGGAACGATCCGCAATGCCGGAGATCAATTTCCCTGATTTTCTGGTCAATGCAATTCGCATAGAAGACGCAAAAGTTCAAATCGAAACACCGGATACTTTGATCTATCAGGAAATTGATAATTTTGAATTCAGTTATTCAGGTAGAAAAAATGGAGCCATACTTGAGATCAAAGATCTTCAATTAAAGAATGATGAACTGGGAATAAAGATTTATGATCTTTCCAGTGAAGTTGTATTTAAGAACGATATCGCAAAACTGCGTAATTTGAATTTTATGTTCAATGATTCTCGTATCTCTTCGAATGGAAAGATCCGATATATTGAACCCTCTCGTTTTCAATTTTCTTTCAATATAGCCGATTTTGCTATCGAAGATTATGTTGAACTTCCCATTATTCAAGAAAATGATAAAATTGATCTTAATCTTGATCTTATGGGTGACTTTAAGGCTTTTACGGCAACCATTGGTCTTAAAGGCACCTTGAATAATAAAAAGATCGATCAATCCACTTTTAATGTAGAGTATAAAAACGATTATCTTCATCTTTTACAGGCTACTTTCAAGAATACCGATACAGATATTTCATTATATGGATCTTATGGCTTTAAAGATAAATATCTTACAACAACCTTTTCCTCTTATGCTTTTACTCCTTCCGATTGGCTGGAAACACTGCCGGATTTTGATTTTAATGGTCGATTAAGAGCAAACGGATATCTTAATGATCTTCTAAGAGTTAATTATGATTTTGATTGCAAGGGCTTATATGGTTTAGAGACGACAAAATTAAGTGGAAATATACTTTTACGTGGAATGGACAGTATTGTACTTGATTCCAGTAACTATATTTATTTACCTGATGGTGTTTTGAAAGTTCGGGGTTCTCTCAAAGATCTTAAAAATGTCAATCTGGATATTTACGGTGATATTGCTTCTTTAAATGATCTTGCCATCCCGGAAATGGAAGAGCTGAGGGCAGAGAATATTTATTTGACAGTTAAAGTTTTAGGTGAGGTCGGTGACCCCGATATTCAGATGAATTTCAATCTTGATACTCTTAAATATGATGTTTATACAGTCAATAACCTCAATGTATCCTTATTTAGTAATAAAATTGTTTCCGATCCCGGCGGTGGAGTGCTGATATCATTTGAAAATGCGGCTTTGGATTCTTTTTTAATAGGTTCAGTGCAAACCTATGTTCGCATGGAAAAAGATATGATCCACATAGATTATTTTGATATTTCACATGAAAATTACAAGTTGAATTTGTCCGGCTCGATCAATGATTTTAAGGAATTTACGGTCCAAACTATGTCTGGGACATACCAAGGTGAGGATGTTTATTTATTGGATCCGGTTTCCTTTACAGTCTCAGATGCCGGTTATACGCTTTCTAAGTATGATGTTTTATATCGTGACGCACTCCTTTCAGGTTACTTTGATATTAAAAATGACTCTATTGACGCCAGTTTGATCATTGCCGGTGCGGAATTGAATTCTTTACCATTACTTTCTACCATGGTGGATAGTATAGAGGGCATATTAGATTTTAATATTGACATAAATGGCAAACTGAGTGATCCTGTTATTGATGTCGGATTATTGTTAAAACGGGCATATGCCTTTGGATTGGATGCCAAGAGTGTTAGATCTCAACTTCATTATGCGGACAGTATGGTTTATATCAATAATTTCAATTTTGATATTGATGATGAAAGAAAGATCGCTATACAGGGTAAACTCCCCTTAAGTATTAATTTAAATTCTAAGAAATTCTTTGAATTATTGACCGAAGATTCGCTTTATGCCGATGTTGATATATCAAAAGTGCGTTTATCAAAATTACTTCCCCTTATTCTTCCTTTTCCAATTTTTGGAGATGCAGATGCTTCAGGAAGTATCACCGGGACGATCAATGACCCCATCATGGATGCTGATCTTTTTGTAAATGATCCCTTGGTTATGAAGATCGAAGGGGACTCGATTAAAGGGCAATTCCATTATAGCAATGAACGAATGTTCTTTAATGAAATTGAGATCTTCGCAGATAATGGCAGGTATTTTGGAAATGCAAATATTTTTATGGATCTTAGATTCCAAACGGAGGCCAAACGATTTATCCCGGATAGCAGTCTGTACGTTTACGTTGAGGGTACGGATGATGAAATGATATACCTGACACCTTTTATTGATCAGATAGAATCATTTACCGCAGATCTTTATACGGAATTGGAAATAACAGGTAACTTTAAGAAAACCATTAAAAATGGAAAATTTACTGTCAAAAATGGCCATCTTGTCCTTGGAATTCTTGGAAATGAGATCGAAAACCTGGATGGCGAAGCAGTCATAAAGGACAACATAATGGAAGTTGACATGAGTGGTAAATTACCCTCTGTCTCTTATACCTTGGCAGGTGTATTAGGTCTGGAAAAGAATAATGTAGATAATGAATATAATTTTAATATTGATGGTAATATGAATATGCGATATTTGATACGACCTCAATTCAATTTGCAGTTGACCGGTGATCAGATGTCTATTGTGACACTTAATGAAAATGTGAACCTGACGACCGGAGAAGTTAACCTCGCGATAACGGGTAGAGATACTTTATCTGTAGCAGGGGACGTAACCATTTAGGACGGTTAGATCGACTTAGGATTTAACCGGGCGCCACTGGAAGTTACCATTAATAATGAAGGGCGGCGACGTGAGATAAAAACAGCATATT
>DAOVOB010000092.1 GCA_030629925.1 Fidelibacterota bacterium | reverse complement strand
TGGTGGTTTTCCCGGCCCCATTAGGACCAAGAAGTCCCACGATTTCGCCGGTTCTTGCCTCAATATCAATTTCATTCACGACCCGACGTCGTCCGTAGACCTTGACCAATTTTTCTGCGCGAAGAGTTGCCATTTCTGTGTTACCTATTGATGTCTTCATTAATTTTACATCAAATAAAAATACGATGTTTGGAAGAAGAATAAAACATATTAATCAGGATTGTGAGAGGGGTCACATATCATTAGTATTGTCATCCTGAGCGGATCCCGATGAATATCGGGAGTAGTCGAAGGATCTATTCATGAGATGGAAATATATTTAGTGATGTACATCACACATTTTACGTCATCCTGAACTTGTTTCAGGATCTCATTGTTGTCATGGCTTTCTGTAATATTCCGGAAGATGATCCAATACTTTTCTTAAAATACAAACGTAAGAGATTTCCATAGGTTAATTTAATAAATTCTACGGTTTTTGTCAGTGATTTGCATCACATTTACAGAGAGATCCTGAAACAAGTTCAGGATGACGCGATATTTTTCTGTTACATGAATAGATCCTTCACTGCGCTCCACTTCGCTAAAGCTACGTGGGACTTCGTTCAGGATGACAGTTGTTGAATTTATTTAACAAATTCCCGGGATGTCTTCCCGAGCGGGTTAAAGATCGTCCAATTCTCAAATTTTGTGTCCGAAACAAAATTTGTGCCGTAAAGTGTATCTTCTTTGGAAAAGATCTGAATAGCGCTGTTGGTATAAACTTTATTGCTATCGTTAATAAAGAATACACTGTCTGTATAAGCCGTAAAACCACTATCCGATACCATAACAACATTGCCTATGGCGACAATATTATCACTTTTATCATTTACCAGGCCACTGTCAGCAGTAAGGTAAGATTCGTGCAAACCATCCCTATAGAAATCAATTCTCATACTATCGCTGATGATCATATCATTTGAATTAGGATATTGAACGATATGGGTGGCAAAAATTCTACTCTCAGTTTCACCGCTTCGGGTGACCGTAATCACAGCATTCCAAATTTCCTGATCCGGAACCCGGCCATCGGGTAAAGTGGAATAATCACCGGTTTTGGTGCAAGCGATAAAGAATATAATTACCACGACATAGAATATTTTTCTCATGTGTTAAAATATACTTTTAATGGTCAAAAGGCAAAACTATTCAATTGACAATTGACAGAGGATAAATGACAATTCAATTAAAAGTTAACAATGAACAGTTAAGGATGAATACCAATGGTATTATCACAGACAAGATATTTGGGTCTTCTTAAATATCATTGTGAATTGTAATTACAAAGAGATCCCGGATCCAGTCCGGGATGACGTGATGTTTTTCTTCTGGTTGATTATTCTGGCTTCTGAATTCTAGCTTCTGGCTTCTTAATAGAGCCCATGAAGTTTATCTATAGCTTGATCAAAACTTCCTTGAGCCCGAAGGATCATATCCACCATTTCTCTAAAAGCACCCGATCCACCCGGAGTAAGCGTGACATGATCGACCATGCTCTTAACTTCTTCTATGGCGTTCGCCGGAGCAAAGGCTACCCCGCAGCGTTTTAAGATCGGTGTATCGATATAATCATCACCCATATAGGCGATCTCATGGTCTTCCAGAGAAAAGCGTTCTTTGAGTGTTTCAAATGCGCCGATTTTAATATAGCTATCTTGGAATACCAAGTTATCGGGAATTTTCAGGGCACGTGTACGAGCTATGGTAGCTTCAGAAAAACGTCCGGAAATAATGGCAACCGGGAAGTCAAGTAATCTTAATAAAACAAAACCCAGTCCGTCATTGGAATGAAAACGCTTCATTTCCGAACCTGAGCCTATATAAAATGAGCCATCGGTCAGCACGCCATCCACATCTGTGGCAATGAGTTTAATATTCTTGAGTTTTTGTTTAAAAGCAGCAGTCATTAAAGTTCCTTTTCCTTCAGGATGGCCGAAATGAATTCACGGAAAAGAGGATGCGCTTTAACAGCACGGGACTTCAATTCGGGGTGGAATTGCACACCAACAAACCAGGGGTGTTCAGGTAATTCTATGCATTCAATCAGATCATGAGCTTTGTTTATACCCACAATATTCAAACCTGCTTTTTGCAAATCATCTCTGTATTCATTATTCACTTCATAACGATGACGATGTCGCTCGGATATTTTAGCTGATCGATAAGCTTTTTTTATTTTTGTATTATTTGTCAATTCACAATCAAAAGCACCTAAACGCATGGTACCACCCAGATTGGTAACCTTTTTCTGTTCTTCCATCATATCAATAACAGGACAAGCTGTCTTTGCATTGAATTCCGTTGAATTGGCATCTTTTAATTTAAGAACATTTCTAGCATATTCAATAACCGCGATCTGCATGCCGAGACAAATGCCAAAAAATGGTACATTCTTTTTGCGGGCATATTTTGCAGCCAATATTTTTCCTTCAATGCCTCTTTTTCCAAAGCCACCGGGGACGAGAAAACCGTCTAATGGCTTAAATGTCTTATTGCGTTCTCTATTGTCCATTTTTTCAAGATCTTCAGCTTCGATCCAAGTCAGATTCACGCGAGTGTTGTTCTCGGCTCCCGCATGAATAAAAGATTCTGTAATACTCTTATAAGAATCTTTCATGTCGGTGTATTTGCCTACGATACCTACATTAACAGAATGCTTGGGGTCTTTGATATGATTGACCATGGTTCTCAATTTTCTTAAAACAGGATTTTGTTCATTACCCAATCTTAAGTGAGTTGCAATGGCCGTATAAACATCTTGTTTTTTAAATATGAGCGGGATCTCGTAAATAGTTTCTGCATCGGGCATATCAATAACTCCCGAGGGACGCACATTACAGAATAGTGCGATCTTATCGCGAGCACTTTTGTCAATACCGACTTTTCCGGTACGGCACATGATCATGTCCGGAGCCAAACCGATCTCGCGCATTTTCTGTACGGAATGCTGTGTGGGTTTGGTTTTTATTTCTTCGGATGAGTCTACATAAGGAAGTAATGTCACATGAATATTCATGTGTTCATGATAATGTAGTGTGTTTTCAAACTGACGAATGGCTTCAAGGAATGGCAAACTTTCGATATCACCGACCGTACCACCGACTTCCGTAATGACAATATCGAAATCGTCGTTATCAAGAATAGCGGTAAATCTACGCATGATCTCATTGGTGATATGAGGAATGACCTGAACGGTTCGTCCAAGATATTCACCGCGACGTTCGGCTTCCAGCACAGTGCTATATACCTGACCGGCTGTCGCGTTATTCTTCTTGGACATTGAGATATCGAGAAAACGTTCATAATGTCCGAGATCCAGATCGGTTTCCGCACCGTCATCTGTGACATAGACTTCGCCATGCTGAGTCGGACTCATGGTACCGGGATCAACATTTAGATAAGGATCAAATTTTTGAATGGTAACTTTATAACCCGCCGCTTTCAACAGATACCCGATAGAAGCCGAGGTAATACCCTTTCCGAGACCGGAGATCACACCACCTGTTACAAAAATATAACGGGTTGATCCCGGGTCTTTAACATCTGTTGCCATGGGAGACTCCTTATCCTTTAACCACCCGGGGTACCTTGAAATGTATATTGTCATGATCGGGGGCATTCGCCATCACCTCTTCCCGGGTTAGTGAAGGGAGGTGTTTATCTTCCCGCATGACATTGATAATATCAAACACATGACTCATGGGCTCCACATTGTCCACATCAAGTTCGTTTAATTGGTCTATATATCCAAGAATATCGTTCAATTGTTGAGCATATAGATTGATCTCTTCATCGGTTAAGGTCAAACGCGCTAAACCGGCAATATATTTCACTTCATCATGTGATATAGCCATGAACTTTCCTTAGTTGATTTTATAAAGTTACTAATAGTTCTACTAGAAGGTCCCAGACCTTTTTGATAGAGGGAACATACATGCGTTCATCCGGTGAATGAGGATTTTCAATGGTCGGACCCAGTGAGATCATATCCATGCCTTCATGCTTCGCACCAATCACACCGCATTCCAAACCACCGTGGATCACATTGACCTCGGCATTTTTACCAAATAATTTTGTATAGACTTTTTTGCTCGCGGCAAGAAGTGCAGAATTCCAATTGGGTTGCCAAGATGAATAACCGTTGCCACTTTCATATTCGGCGCCGGCAAGATGCGCAAGCATCTCGATTTTCTGCGTCAACATATTTCGAGAAGACATAACTTGAGAACGTTGGCTGGATAAAATCCTGATCACATCATCTTCTGTCCGGATAACCGCGAAGTTATTTGATGTTTCAGCCAGCAATGGACCACCATTATGAACCGAGGGATCCAGTTCTTCGATACCATTCGGGAATGCTATCATGAAACGTAATACACGGTCAGCCAATTCAGCTTTGATAGCTTTCTCTTTTGCTTCAAGAACTTCAAGTTTTCCAAAGAGATTTTCTTCAAAGCCTTTGTATTCGTTTTGGAAAGTCGCAAGCATTGCGGCTACGATCTCATCCGCTTTTTTCTTTTCTTCTGCAGGGATGGCAATGACTGCTTCAGAATCGCGCGGTATGGCATTATGCGCTGTTCCGCCATGAATAGCGATCAATTGCATTGATGTATTTTCATGCAAGGCCCACAATGTGCGAACCAGTAATTTATTGGCGTTTGCACGATGTTTCACAATATCACCACCGCTGTGGCCACCAAAAGCGCCGCCGACAGTGAGTTTAAAAGTCGGATATAGAACATCTGTATATTCAAGAGGGAACCAGACTTTAGTATCCACACCACCGCAACATCCAATAGTAAAGACACCTTCATCTTCAGAATCGATATTGATGAGGATCTTACCTTTCAAGGAATTTTCTTTTAGAGCAACAGCTCCGGTCAAACCGGTTTCTTCATCGACGGTAAATAATAATTCTAATTCGGGATGCGGAACATCGGATTCAACAATAGCCATAGCATAAGCGAGCGCAATACCGTTATCAGCCCCTAGAGTGGTCTTATTGGCATAAAGCCAGTCACCCTTAAAAACAAATTCAATGGGATCTTTTTGGAAGTCATGATCCGAGTCAGTTGTTTTTTCACAGACCATGTCCATATGACCTTGTAGCGTAATAACGGGATGGTTCTCATAACCGGGAGTTGCCGGGATATTCATGAACACATTAAGCACTTCATCACGAGTAACTTCAATATTTCTTTCTTGGGCCCAATTAAGCAACCAAGCCGAAATGGCTTCTTCATGCTTTGACTGTCGGGGGACCTGTGAAATCTGTTCAAAAATGTCGAGTATTTTCTGCGTAATTTTATCCATTTTTTCACCTGATTTTTATGACCTAAAGATAAATGAAGCTTACGAGTATTACAATTGTAAAAAGAAATAATTCGTGACGCGTAAATCGAAACGCGCCGTAAATCATTTAACGTAACCCGTTACCTACGAGTCACAAGTTACGAGTTACGCATTACGCAGGTAGTCCAATCCGCACAATTCACACCTATAGTTTC
>DAOVOB010000223.1 GCA_030629925.1 Fidelibacterota bacterium | reverse complement strand
CTTATTACTCAAGAGATCTACCAAAAACTATTTTCTTTGAACTATGCCGAAGAGAAACGCTCGGCCAATCTTCAGGGTATGAACGCTTTCTTAAAGATACTTGGTGACATTTTAATCATGAGTATGCTCTTTATGATGTTTGTGCTTTTCCTGATTATGTATGATAAAAGACTTTTCAATGATGTGAATCGCTTTCTGTTATTGATCATATGTCTCGTGATCGCTCTTGGCCTGGGTTCCACGGTGGCATTATTAGCCCCCACGCATATGATATTGGTTCCTATCACCATTACTGCTATGCTTCTAATGATCTTTTTTGATGAGCGCGTCGCACTTATGGGTTCAGCTATTGTGCTTCTCGTACTATCATATATTATGGGTGGATCCTTCCGTTTTATCTTAATGCATGCTTTTCCGGCCGTGATGGCCATTATTGCTTTAAGGCGTAGCCGTACAAGAGAAAATGTTCTGCGTCCGCTATTGTATATTTTGATTGGATATTCTGTGACGATCGCAGCTATGGGTATTGCCTCTCTGGATCCTATTCAAAAAACTTTGATTACAATGGGGATGGCATTTGGGAATGCAATTGTATCTGTGCTTGTCACAAATGGTTTGATGATGATCATAGAACGAATTTTCGGTGTGACCACCAGTCTCTCACTTCTGGAACTTTCAGATATGAATCGGCCTCTGTTGAAACGCTTGTCTCTTGAAGCACCCGGAACTTTCAATCACTCTATTGTAGTTGGGAATCTACTTGAAGCTGCCGCGGAAAAGATCGGGGCCAATAGTCTGCTTGCCCGAGTTGGTGCCTATTATCATGATATTGGAAAATTATCCAAAGCCGACTATTTTGTCGAAAACCAACAGGGTGGCGAGAACAAACTTGACCAACTGAAACCACATATGGCAGCTAAGGTTATTATTTCGCATGTGCGCAACGGACTTGAACTAGCGGATCAGGAAAAACTTCCCGATGTGATCAAAGACTTTATTGCGACTCATCATGGTGCCATGACGGTTGATTATTTCTATCAAAAAGCACTTAAGGAGTCAGGCGAAGAAGGTACCCAGGAAAATGAATTTCGTTACCCGGGGCCCAAGCCAAAGACCAAAGAAACAGCTCTACTTATGATCGTGGAAGCTTCCGAAGCTGCAGTCCGGTCGTTGCCTAAGGCGAACCCGCGTAATATTGAAGCAAAGATCAAAGAAGTTATCAGTAAACGCCTGAACAGTGGTCAGCTTGATGAATGCCCTTTGAAATTTGCTGATCTTACCAAAATATCTTCTGCTATTTATCCTTTACTTGTTGGACTATATCATGAACGCATTCCTTATCCGGACGATAAGAAGGATGAAGAAAAAAATGAGGGCGTTGTAGAAACGAAAGAAGAGAAAGCATGACACAAGTTGTAGAATTCTTTTGTGAAAGTTCTATAGAGATACCACTTGATGAAGAAGAAGCGAGAGGGCTCATTTCCAAGGTAATGAACGATCTGGGAAAGCCTGAATTTAAAATTAATATTATTTCTCTTGAAGACGAAGCTCTGCGTGAAATGAAAAAAGAATATTTTCAGCAGGATGTCTATACTGATATTATTTCTTTTACTATAGATGAAGAACCTGTACTGGAAGGGGAGCTGTACATTAGTCCAGAACGCATCCGCCAGAATGCTGAGAAATTTGAACAGTCTGTGACCCGTGAATTTGCGCGCATTTTTATTCATGGTACTTGCCATCTCTGCGGTTATGATGATATCACGCAGGAAGAACGAAAAGAAATGACCGCTCTTGAAAATCGTTTCCTAACACAATATTTTGATAAATAATATGTCCATCGGTTTAAATATCTTGCTTTTTGTTTTGCTATTGACCTTTTCCGGAGTGTTTTCCGGTTCGGAGACCGCTTTGTTCGGTACCCGCAAAGAAAGCTTGCGTATTCTGAAAGGAATAGCAGCAAAGAGAACGCTAAAACTTCTTGATAAACCTCAGAAATTACTAATCACTATTCTTATTGGTAATACCGTTGTTAATATTGCCCTGACTACCTTATCCGCTCTTTTGACCTATGAGTTGTCTGAACAACATGCCTGGTCTCATTTACTGACGGCGTTTCTTGAGGTTGTTGTGGTTACTTTGATGGTGCTGATCTTTGGCGAGATCATTCCCAAGACCATTGCTTTGCGCAATAGCCAAAAAGTTAGTTTGGGCATGAGCTGGTTTATCGGTATCTGTTACACACTCTTTTTTCCATTAACCATTATTTTATATTTTATCGGGCGGGTTACCGAGAAGTCTTTAAAAATGGGGAAGGATTCCCTGATAGACAATGAAGAAGACATTAAAACCTTGGTACAGATCGGTGAAGAACGAGGAGAATTTGAAGAAAAAGAAATTGAAATGATCACTTCGTTGCTAGAATCTACCGATACTTGCATAAGAGAGATCATGATCCCTCGTCCGGATATGATCGTTGTGGATGCTAAACGCAGTATTGATGATATTTTCTATTTTGTTGCCAATCAGCCTTTCGCAAGATTCCCGGTCTTTAAAAATGATCTGGATAATATTCTCGGTTTTATTTTTGAAAAAGATATTTTGCCCTACCTTGATGGAAAGAAAAAAACAGAGATAGATAATCTGATCCACCCACCGCTTTTTCTTCCCGAGAAATGTTCCGTATCACAGGCTATTCGGGTTTTCCAGGAAAAGAAAACCAAGATCGCAGTTGTGGTTGATGAATATGGTGGTACGAGTGGATTGGTTACCTTGGAAGATGCCATAGAAGAGATAGTCGGGGATATCCAGGATGAGAATGAAGTACAAGCTCCATATATTAAATGGTTGACCCCAAATGAATGTGCCGTTAATGCCAGTATAAATTTGGATGACCTGGAAGAAAATCTTGATATCACATTCTCCGAAGAGCGGGTTTATGATACTTTAGGTGGTTTCGTCATGGATCATCTGGGCCGTATTCCTCGTAAGCATGATTTTTT
>DAOVOB010000131.1 GCA_030629925.1 Fidelibacterota bacterium | reverse complement strand
TCAGCTGAATCCCGAACAGCAGCAGCGTGCTATGACTTTGGCGGATTAGGCTACCGATACACTTGGATACCGTCGCTTTGCAGGTGTTGCACCCAGTACTTCCTATGGTATTGATATTTCAAATGCCTTTATGAAAAGCGTTGAGAAAAATGGCGGTGAAGTTGTTTATAACGTTTGGTATAACGGAACTCCAATGAATATCAATGATAAGTTATCCGAGCTTAAAGACGATGCGGAATATTTACCGCCTTATTTTAATTACCTGGATGGTTTTTACGAAGCTCGCGATAGCGGATATTTTAAGATGGACACTACCAGTCTGGAAATCGACAGTTTGGAGAGCGCCGTTCTTGACAGTATCTTTCTTGATTCTCTCAGCTTTGATAGTTTGCTTATAGATTCACTTTACGCCGCCACAATCGAGGACACGCTTCCTCCCCCCGATACGACATTTATTCTTGAAGAGCTGTGGCCTGATGATGATACCATTTATGAAGTATTGCTTTTTGGAAATTGGTTTGACAGCACACGGGTGCCGACAGACACCCTGTTTTCGCGCTTAAAAGTCCACGCTAAAAATTGGCTGTCGTCCGAGATTTCACTCGAAGAAAAATATAATACAGTCATTACTGATAGTATTTGTATCCTTTTGGATGAACAAGAAAACAATCCGTGGAAAATGGAAATAACTTATCTTCTGATGGAATTGGATACCATTCAAATTGCCCCGGCTTTTATTGGTGATTATTTCTTTTCTCATCTGGCTATTGACACCGTAATACTGGAGCCATATGTTAACTATGAACTGGTTGATTCACTTAAAACAGAATTAGCTCAAATGGATTCTATTGACGCTTTGTGGCTGCTCTCGGAAATTGACACAATGCTTTTCCCTTATATTTTCCCCTATGAAAATTATGGGATCGAAGCAGTATATCTCCCTATACCACAAAACCATATTCAATATATAGCACCCCAATGGGCAAAGAACCGCTTCCCGGCCTATTTGCTTGGAGATGGTAATTGGTACCAAACCAATCTCTTGAATCGATATAAATCAAATATTGATAGCATGATCATAGCGAGTGATTATTATTGGAATTCAAAAGATATTGAATTGCGTCGCTTCTCAAAATATTTTACTCAAAAAACGAATAAACAACCTAATCGCATTCATATTTATGGCTATGAAAGCATGAACCTCTTGATGTCGATCATTGAAAGCGGTGGGAATACTTCAAGTGAGATCAGTGATAAATTGAAAAACCTTGATGGCCGTCATGGAATAATTCGTCGTATAGAATTTACTCCAGATCATCCGCGTAGTAGCACCGGTGTTCGCTTGATCCGTTTCTTTAAGGGAAAATTAAAACCTATCAATTAGAACGTGACTCACACCTGCGCTAACCCCGAAGTTTCGGGGCGAAGGACAGGCGTTATTTGTATTCGTTTATACCCTCAAACTCTCGTACTCTCGTTTCACAAATGGCAGATCGCCTTCCAGCATATCATAATTTAATATCTCTTCGGGACGAACCCATGCCATGCTTTCAAATTGTAAGTTTTGAATAGTATTATTATATTTATTAATCTTAAAGAAATGCAGATAGAATGATTCTTCATTGGGGTAGCCAAAAGAATAAGCGTCAACTTTTTCCACTTCTTGGACGAAGATACCAAGTTCTTCATTAAGCTCTCGCTTAATGGCATCTTCAGGGCTTTCCCCTTTTTCTACTTTTCCTCCGGGAAATTCCCATTTTAAGGGAAAGCGACGAGAATCATTATGACGCTGGCACAAAAGGATATAGCCATCCAGCTCGATAATACCGGCAACTACATGAAGCATTAGAAGTCCTTTTTGTTATCTCCCCGAAAGATCTTGGCAATATTTTCACGATGAGTAAAGACAATGAAAAAAGGCAGGGCAATACTGAACCATAGCATTTGGTTTGAAATATCAACATTAAATGCAAAACGCATGATCAGACTAGCTATGGGGAAAGCAAATGCTGCCGAAATGGAAGCCACGCCTGACTGACGCGAAAGCAAAAGCACAATACCAAAAACGCCAAGGCAGATCAATCCGATTTCAGGACGGAAAGCCATGATAATTCCAAGAGTTGTTGCAACCGCTTTACCACCGCGGAAATTAATATAGATGGGAAAAGTGTGGCCGATCAGTACAATGGCGGCTAAAATGGCCCGTGCGGTTTCGAACTCCAATCCCTCTGTCATGAGCGAAGGCAGCCAAAAGATGACAGCGAAACCTTTAAATGAATCAAGGATAAATGTAGCAGCCCCTGCTTTCCATCCAAGGTTTCGGATCACATTGGTGGTTCCCACATTCCCACTGCCATGTTTTCTAATATCATACTTCTTGCCTGCGAAGATCTTCCCCAAGACCCAGGCTGATGGGAATGACCCGATCAGATAGACAAGTACCATGATAAGTACGTTAATAAGATTCATGTTAACTCCTGTGTGTTATTTCTTGAGTACCGGCAGATAGTTTTTTCCGGACGGCAAGGCCAGACGCTCAATGATCCTATCCAACGTACTTTCCGATTTTGGCGGAGGTGGCGGGATCTTTGCGTTTGAGAAGCCAACAAATACTATTGCTCCCGGACCGGCATACGTACCGATCACAGGACCAAATTCCCCATAGTAGTATTTTGCTTTCGGAAAATGGGTGCGCAGTAACTTTTCAAATTTCTTTGCTTTATCTTTACAATTGGCATGAATGATCCCAATCTCATCTGGGACCTTATCGCCAAAAAAGTTTTTAAATTTTTGAATAGCCGGTTTCCAACCACGTTTACCACGAGGGACAATGCCTTCTTTATCCGCTTTGCCATCAGGTGTAATGGTCACGAGCGGAACAAGACCTAAGATCTTAAGCAAACCCCCAAGATAAGGTTTTAGTCGACCACCTTTTACGGCATATTTTACCGTTTCCAGCATGATGATCATTTTAAATTCTCCGTGCAGGCCGGTCAGAAAATTTACGATCTCGTGGACACTATTCCCCTGGGCGATCATTTCTGCGGCCTTGATAGCCATGATCTGTTCACCAATACTTCCGGATTCAGTATTGAAAACGGTTATCTTTTTCGAATCAACTCGTGATGCAGCTTGTATTGCTCCTTGATAGGTTCCGCTGACTTTATCACTGACATGCAGAGAAATAACATGCTTGTAATGAGTTAAAAGAAAGCGATAAAGATTCTCAATATCTCGTGGCACGGGTTGCGATGTTTTTGGAATGATCTTGCCGTTTTCCATGCGATCGTAAAAAGTGGCATTATCAATTGTTACACCATCAATAAATTCTTCTTTGTCGAATGATAGGCGCAAAGGGACCACATTGATATTATATTTTTCAGCAATATTATCAGAGATATCTGAAGCTGAATCCACAACCAGGGCGATCTCCTGCAATTTCTGATTACGGTGCCGTACCTGCCGTTTCATGTCGTCAACTTTCTTGCGACGTACATTTCCAAACTGACTTAAAATAGTAAAAACCGTTTCCGGGGCATTCGTATGAATATGAAGCTTTAAACGTGTCGTGCTACCGGCAAGAATTAGAGAGTCGCCAAGAGGTAGTAAAAGATCGCGGATATGATTGCGGTCAAAATATTTACTATCTACGAGACACTCGGTACAAAAACGATATTTAACATTTGGATTAAATGCAATGTCATGTGAGCCGATCAGGGGCACCAATCGTTCTTTAATACCCTCTAACAACTGTTTCAAATTAGGACTTTCAATAAATTCCTCGATACCTTCGAGCATATTAACAAAACCAAGGCCGCCGGAATCGACATACTTCATCTTACCTTCAAGCTTTAATTTTGCGGGAGATTTCTCCAGCTCTATCTTACACTCTTTTAAAGCGTAACGTAAAATATAAACAAAATCATCATGGCTTTTAGCTTGTTCTTCCCAAGCTTCTCCCCATATGCGGATCACACTGAGAATCGTTCCTTCTTTGGGGTCTGCCATTGCCTGATAGGAATGATTGGATGCCGCAACTGCGGCTTTCGAAAATTCCTTTGCAGTGACCTGTTTTTTCTTGGCTAGCTCTGTCGCCAGTCCATAGAAAAATTGTGCTAGAATAGATCCGGAGTTTCCGCGGGCACCATCAAGTGCCGTATCGGAAACCTGCTGACTCATTTCAGCTAAGGCAAAATCCGTATTGCTTCGTAAGGAAGTTACGATGGCGTGGAGTGTAGCAGCCATGTTGGTTCCCGTATCACCATCGGGTACGGGGAACACATTTATCTTATTGAGATAGTCTTCATTCCTTATCAAACTTTTTGCTGCCGCAATGACAGCTAGACGAAAACGCCGTCCGTCTAAAATCGTTATTTTCATAAAAAGGTTCCAACCTGTAAAAAAATATTTTTCAAATAACCGAATGAATATATTAAGGGATACTTGCATTCACAACCCATTATTTTAGCATATCAACTTGCCTCAAGTTTTTATACTTTAATGTAAAAACTTGAGGCAAGTTGACTAATAAAAAAGGCAGGATTAACCCGCCTTTCTTAATATAGAAAACTCTTATGCTTTTTCTTTCTTCTTTTGTAGTAGTG
>DAOVOB010000164.1 GCA_030629925.1 Fidelibacterota bacterium | reverse complement strand
GAATCTTCAATTCCGCCTTTTATTTTTAATAATTTTAAACTATAATACAAAGCACAGGGACTGACCCAAACCGATTTAATAATGAAACTAGGAGCAACCATGGAAACATATGGCTGGCTTTCGCTTTTACCCCCACTGCTTGCAATTGGATTGGCTATTAAAACACGCCAGGTATTTCTTTCTCTTGGTGCTGGAATTTGGCTTGGTTGGACTGTTTTAAGTCATTGGAACCCCCTTCAGGGTGCTGCCGCTATGCTGGGCTCTATTGTGCATGTCTTTCAAGATCCGGGAAATACCCGCGTGATCATTTTTTCCGCATTGGTTGGTTCGTTGATTGCCCTCACACAACGTTCGGGTGGTATTGACGGTTTTGTCGAATATATTCTCAATAAAAAATGGATCAAATCACGCAAAAGCGCGCACATGCTTGCATGGACGCTTGGTGTAGTGATCTTTATTGAATCCAGTATTAAAATTCTGATTGTCGGATCGGTCTGTCGCCCGCTTTATGATAAAATGGGTATTTCCCGAGAGAAACTTGCCTATATCGCTGACTCGACATCGGCACCGATCTGTATGCTGATCCCGCTGAACGCATGGGGTGCTTTTACCATTGGTTTACTGACGACCCAAGGCGTTCAAAATGCAACTCAGGTTTTGATCAAATCCATCCCCCTGAATTTTTATTCAATTATCGCGGTCTTGACCGTGTTATTCTTTATTCTAACACCCTTCGATTTTGGTAAAATGAAAAAAGCCGAAAAACGCGTTCGCGAAGAAGGTAAGATATTACCTGATGGCGCTACTCCCATGATGGATGAAAATCTTACGGGACTAAAAGCCAAAGGTGGCATAAAAAAATTAGCGCGAAATATGATCGTCCCTGTCGCGGTGATGAGCTTTTTCATGCCAGTCGCTCTGGTTATTACAGGGCTTCAAAGTATGTCGGCTGTCGCAGGCGTTAAAATGGCTTTTGGTGAAGCACTGAGACAAGTTGGTATGCTCGGCATTCTTGCCGAAGGATCAGGCTCAACGGCTGTTTTCTGGTCGGTTATGCTGGCCATTACCGTCGCCGGCTTAATGACTCGCTTTCAAAAAACACTTTCAGGAAAAGAGATAATGAAACTTATTCTCAAGGGCGCCGGTGGAATGATTTCTCTTGCACTACTTATGATGCTGGCGTTTTCATTGGGAGCTACATGTAAAGCTCTTGGTACAGGTGCATTTGTCGCACAGGGTATTTCCGGAACGCTGCCAGCCAGTCTTGTACCTCTGGTCGTCTTTTTAGTAGCCGCCTTTATTGCTTTTTCAACCGGAACCAGTTTTGGTACTTTCGCACTCATGATTCCGCTGGCTGTTCCCCTTGCCGTTAATCTGGGTGTTCCTTTGCCGCTGGTTGTTTCAGCTGTTTTAGGTGGTGGAGTATTTGGAGACCATTGTTCACCGATATCAGATACGACAATTGTTGCATCCATGGCTTCGGCCTGCGATCACATAGATCATGTTAACACGCAATTGCCTTATGCGCTTATCAGCGCAGGCCTTGCTTCGATCATATATTTAATTGTAGGACTAATTGCAGTATGACCCTAAATATCAAACCATATCTAAAACTCGCACGACCCGCAAATCTTGGACTTGTTTCTTTTGTGACCCTGATAACGTCATCATTTTTCTCACCTTTTCCCTCTATTTGGCGCTTATTGCTGACTATTATTTGTGTCACTTTTATTACGGCTGCTGGCAACGCTTTAAATGATATGTGCGATATTGAGATCGATCGGATCAACAAACCAAATCGACCGCTTCCATCAGGGTTAATCACGGTAAAAGGCGCAAAAGGGTTTATGATAGTGATGTTCATTCTAGGCAATCTTGCCGGGTTGATATTGGGTTTTTGGTCATTGTTCCTTTCTCTTTTTATTGCAACACCATTATTATTCTGGTATGCATATCGTCTTAGGCATATTGCACTTCTGGGAAATATTATTGTCGCATTTTTATCCGCCCTCACATTTATCTTTGCCGCACAAGCTTTTGGTGATATAAAACTTGGCTATGTCCCCGCTGTTTTTACCTTTATCATTTCCGTTATTCGCGAGATAATAAAAGATCTTGAAGATCTTGATGGCGATGATGCACATGACAGCAAAACACTTCCTGTCACCATTGGAGAGACGCCTACTCGAATTATAGTGGGTATTATGATCATCTTTTTTGCCCCGGTAGTTCCGATCCCCTATGTCATGGGTTTATATGGGAAATGGTTTTTCTTCTTTGGTCTACCCGGAGTAATGGTTCCCATGATGATCATTATGGTCCAACTTTTTCAGGTCAAACGCTCCCTTAATTATCATCAGATAGCGATCGTATTAAAAATTGTAATGTTCATCGGACTGGTAACAATATTTGTCGGTCGTTTTTAGCCCTGTTTTTTTAAAACTTTTCAGGAACAAAAAATTCCGTTTGTTATTTATTTTTAGTTGGTATTTATCTATATTCAAACCGAAATGATAAAATTATTACTAATCAAATGAAAGGATGAAAAAAATGGTTAAAGTGAGTGTAATTCTTCATTATTGTAAAGACAAAGAATTCAGTGAAGAGCACCTGAAAGCACAAATTGATGGTTTAGCCGGTCAAACATGTAAAGATATTGAGACCATTATTATTTCTTGTGATCCCATAGAGGCAAAAGAAAAATTTGCCGAATTAAACCCTACGGTTGTTGAAAGTAAACATGATTTGTCAGTTGACATGAACAAAGCTCTGGCGCAAGCAAGTGCGAAATGGGTGTTGTTAATAGATAATCGCGAGAACCCCGTAATGATGAAAAAAGCTGCGATCGATGGGTTTGTGCTTGGAGCAGAACGCCAGGATGATGCAGGTTTGTTTTATACAAGTTATGAATTGGAAGATGGCGGCGAGGTCAAAGAACTTCATCTACTTGACCACCATCTGGGTCGTGTCCGTGATAACATGGACTATGGAAAAGTTTTCTTTGTTAAGAAAAAAGCTATAGAAGCTATTGGTGGTTTTGACGAATCAATTAAATACAACCAATACTATGATATTCGCCTAAAGATTTCCGAGAAATACAAGCTCATTCGCATTGCAAACCGCTATAGCGGTTCATACTACAAAGTAGTGGCTGCAGGCAAAAAAGCGGATGTCTTTGATTACCTAAAAGCAGGTAAAGATATTCAACTGGAAGCTGAATACGTTGTAACAGAGCACTTGAAGCGCATTGGCGCCTACATGGCACCGGGTGTTTTTATGCCCAAGAAAGAAGAACATAAAGATGTTTCAACCTTAAAAGCTTCAGTGATCATTCCCGTTGGTAACCGCCCTGAATTTATTGGATTGGCCATCGATAGTGTTCAGCGTCAAACCGTTCAAGATATTGAAGTACTTGTTATGGTTAACGGTGGCGATAAAGATGAAACATCCAATGTTGTTCGCGAATATATGGAAGGCGGCGCAAAATACGACGCAGCTAAACCTGAAGTCCGCTTGGTGGTTCTTGATATCAACAGTATTGGTATGTGCTTGAACCTGGGCGCCAAGATGGCTCGCGGAAAATACTATGTTCAGTTGGATTCTGATGATCAACTCATTGAAGATGCTGTTGAAAAATTGATGGCCGTTTACGAAAGCGACTCTGAGATCGGTATGGTTATCGGCTCCTATGAAGTATGGGAAAAACATGCCGATGGTAGCATTACATGTGTTGATGATATCCCGGTGGTTACGCATGACGAATGGACCGATGACAATGGCCGCAACAACCTTCTCCGTATCAATGGTGCTGGCGCACCACGTTCTGCAAAGATCGAAGTGATTAAAAATGCCGGATACTTTAGCATTAACGACGATCCTTATGCACGGAACTACGGTGAAGATTATGAACTGGTCGGAAAAATCGCCGATATGTATAAGATCGGACGTGTTTGGGATCCAATTTATAAGGTTGTCCGCCACTCAGGTGGTACGGACCATAGTATTGATCTACATACTATTGATCGCAATGACAATGCCAAAGACTGGGTTCGCATGGAAGCGATCGAACGTCGTCAGAAATT
>DAOVOB010000199.1 GCA_030629925.1 Fidelibacterota bacterium | reverse complement strand
TTTGGAAAGGATGCCCACCATGGCATTTGTAACGCTTTTTGCCATAGACCGGCTGAGTAAACGGGTATTGACATCAAAACCGTCCGCATAATGCTCCGCAATCAGTTGATCATTATATACGACCAAGAGAGCACGGGTGCCAAGATGAGGTATTTCGTCACCAAAGGCATTGTCAACGGCATCGGAAAGCAAGGTATAATCCACACCTTCAATATAACTGGTGTCAATTTTATCGCCGACAGGCCAGGAAATATCCTCTCTTAAATCGGTCGTTGACTTATAGAGCAGGGGAGGGCGATCAAGGATTTCCTCTTTCGTAAAATCCCTAACGATCGTACAACCGTAATCTTCATCATAAACGACTTCTGACTTATGCCAAAGAAAGCGCGATGTAACGGTCTTGTTCTCGTGATCGACCTTGTTCTTTGTGAATTTGAGGAATGAGAAGTTCAGGTCAACCGCTTCAATATCTTCCTGTTCCCGTTCCGAAAGAAAAACACCGGAAGCCAGTCCTTTAGCCGTATATCCGGTGATAATTGGTAATAGGGGATTCAGATAGAGGCCGGCGCCGATGAGTACAACAATTAGAATTGAAACAATGATCAATAGAACTTTTTTCATAATAACTCCCGGTTAAGACATACTGCCTTTTTTGGCTAGCATATCTGCATGTTCATTCCAGCGATTACCGCTATGAGCGGCAACTTTATGAAAATGGAAAGTAATTGATTGCTTGACCATAAATGCCTGATATTTTTGCGTGAGCTCATTCTTGGCTTTCCATTTTGCCCGTGCCCACATTTCTATACCCTTATAGTCGTAATAGATATGGATATCGTTAATTTTATTTTTTTGGCACCATGTTACTGTCTCGATAACTGCTTTAAGTTCGCCGCCAATCTGATGATGAGCCGCATAGGTTTCATCCATTGCACCGGAAATTTCATGTAAGATCTTGTTACCTTTCATGATAACAGAGCCATAGCCGATCTTTTTATTCATGAATGAACCGTCAACATAAGCGACAACTTCATCAGAGATTGTGGTATCTGTAATTCCATGTTGATAATTCTGCCAAAGATTTTCAAGTACATTTTTATATGAATTGATCGTGATCGATTGGCAGGTGATCTTGTAGCTGTTCTTTTTAGGACTATAGTATACATTGACCTTGCCGATATATTCTCCGGCAGTATGTATATCTATCTTTGAGAGATAATTACGAGTTCCATCAACATCCAGAACTGACTGAAAATCAGCTTTATTTAAGAATTTACTAAAGTCTCTTGCCTTAGCCACGGTTTTGTTTTGGTGTAAATAATTCATGTGGAAAATATAGGATAAAATTGCTTAATCCGGAAAGAATATTATCAATGAAATATTCGATCTTATTTAGAGATCAAAAGCATTCCGGATATCAGGCAATCTATTCAAGACAGGAATTTTACTGTTTTGGTGAATATATTGCACAAGACCTTCACTGCCGTGCGGGATCACATAGTCGATCAGATTGTTCAAACTGATCAATTCTGTCATTGAAACACGATTTGAGGTAGGTAAAAGAGTTATTAACTCACGAGGTAGTCCGTTTTGATCAAGAACATCACAAAGAATTGAGGAGATAGCCGTATTGGAGTGAAAAGCTTCCCTGCCTCCACGAAGTACAATAGCATTTCCCGATCTAAAAGCCAAGCACGCCGCCTCGGCTGTTATATTAGGCCTTGATTCGTAGATGATCGCAAGAGTAGAGGGTGAAGGAATATCTACATCTTTATCATCTTTTAAATTAAGCAGGGTAGTTTTCGTGGTCAGAGAGCGTATAGAAGCAGCTAGCTCACTGATCCTTTCACTATTTATAAGCAAAAGATCTATTGCAAGAGGAGAAAGATGCATAGCCTTACTGTTAGCTATATCTTGATCGTTTAATTGTATAATGATATTTTGGTATTCGATAAGCGCATCTGCCATATCATGCAATACAGCATTGCTTACCGTGATATCCAGTGTTTTAAAGACTTCCGAAGTGTTTTTTGCTTTTTCGACCAAAGGTTTGATCGTTTTCATTTCTATCCTTTAATGCTTTCAATAACATTTTCTGGGACTAATTTATTCACAATTTATTAATTTCAAAGCTTTTTTTTGGAACATAGTCAAAATTTTAATCATTATAAAAAGGAAGCTCTATTGACATAAATATACGGATAATAGGTATAAATAATTTAAGAAAGTCCTTGAAACATCAATAAGTATCTATTAAATTCTAACAATATTTAATGTAAACAAAATTATAAAGGAGACTGGAAATGAAGAAACTTACTGTTGTATTGATGTCTGTGTTGTTAGCATCATTTGCATTTGCTCAATTTGATTTGGGTGTCAAACTGGGTGCTAACTATTCATATATTGATTCAGAAGAATTCGATGCGCAAGTTTATATTGACCAGTTCAGTGATTTGCAGAATATTACCGGCTTTGTCGGTGGTGCATTTGCAGTGATCGGCTTTGGTGATTTTGGTATCCAGCTTGAAGGCTTATTCTCAATGGAAGGATTTTCCATTGAAGAAGTTATTGAGGGGAATATTGAAAATACGACAATCCGAACAAATTATGTAAATGCTGTTGCTATGGCACGTTATAACATTGATCTGACAATTGTTGCTCCCTATATCGCAGCCGGTATTAATGTAGGTGTTCCTTTAGGTGACGCAGTAGTTGAGGGTTCGGTGATTGATATTGATATTGAGAACTTTGATTTTAACAAATTAGGTCTGGCATTTGCTGCCGGTGTAAAGGTTCTTGATATGGTCGATGTTGAACTTCGCTATGTTCAGGGTGTGACTGACATCTATTCAGTTGATCTTGATGATTCTGAACCGACATTCTCAAATCTGATTCGCCTATCAGTTGGTTTGTATATTTTCTAAGAAGCTGTTAAATTAGAAGCTAGTACTTAGAAGATATCGGAGTAAAAAAATACCCGCTCAATTTATTTGGGCGGGTTTTTCTTTATTATTACAAAATATTCTAATAACTTATAATTTCAACATCCTTAAATGCGCTTTTACTGAAAGCAAAAAAAATATTTCATAACTCGTTGTGTGAAACACAAATTCAAGTCGAAAATTATCAAAAACACCATAATTAATGTCATCTCGACCGGAGTCATCGTCGACAGACGGTTGACAAAGCGGAGAGATCTCAAATTGCATCATTATAGTCAAGTATTTGAGATTTCTCCCAACCTACACTAAAGTTTCGGCTGGCACAGCACTTGGCCTGACGGGCGTAGCTCCGAATAATCGGGGCGAAGACTGTTCGAAATGACATCATAAAAGCTATTGACAGCATGCGATTCC
>DAOVOB010000198.1 GCA_030629925.1 Fidelibacterota bacterium | reverse complement strand
GAACGATAAAAGGCGCACAAATATGAGAAAAGCATTTCTAGAAGCTATAAAAGAAAATAAAACCTTAGTTTCCGACGGAGCCTGGGGCACTTTTTTACAAGCTAAAGGATTACAATCCGGAGAATGTCCCGAAGAATGGAACCTTTCACATCCTGATATCGTGGAGAATATTGCCAGAAGCTATATTGAGGCCGGTTCGGACATGGTCGAGACCAATACATTTGGTGGCTCACGTCATAAGTTGAATATGTTCGCTATAGGTGAAAAAACTTACGAACTGAATAAAGCCGGAGCGGAATTATCCCGAAAAGCTGCCGGTGATGATCACTGGGTACTTGGTTCCATCGGACCTTCAGGAACAATTCTCATGATGGGTGAAGTCAGTGAAGATAAATTATACGAGGATTTTTTAATTCAGGTACAAGGACTAGCCGATGGCGGTGTTGATGCATTCTGCATCGAGACCTTTTCCGCTCTTGATGAAGCTGAATTGGCTATTAAAGCGGCCAAGACTACCGGATTGCCCATTATTTGTACATTCACATTTGAAAATGGTTTTTCCATGATGGGCGTAACGCCCGAAGCCTATGCCGAGAAAATGCTTGAACTTGGTGTAGATATATTGGGAACCAATTGTGGGAACGGACTTGACGGCATGGTTGACTATGTAAAAGCGATCAAAACAGTTGCTCCCGATCATCCAATTCTGATCCATGCAAATGCAGGACTACCAATTATCCAGGGAGCGGAAACAGTTTATCCTGAAACACCTGAGGGGATGTCTGCCTTTGTTCCTGAGATCATTGAAGCAGGTGCTTGTATTGTAGGCGGGTGCTGTGGAACCACGCCTTTGCACATAAAAAAAATCAAGAATGCTATCATATCACTCAATAGTTAATTCCATACTCTTCAACACAGATTAGTAGAAGCAAGCAGTAGGCACCAGACGAAAATCAGTAGTAACCGGTAACTAGTACTGGATGATATCTCAATTCGACAGAACTACAACTTTGCTTTTTATCCTTTTGTCTTTAATCTTTTTACAGAAGCATGAATAGATCTCTCCACTACTCCGCCATCCGGCGAATTCGGTCGAGATGACAGTTTCCTTTTTTGCTTTTGACTTTGTATTTTTGCCCTGACCGGAGGTCTCCCCCTCTCCTCTTCTCCTACTCACATATACTTGACGTACATAAGAAAAAGGGACAGTCACGCCTCGCCATTCGTAGCTTTCTTGACCAGCGCCCCGATAGTTCGGGGTGCCGAAGTTGGTAGCGTAGTATGGACCGTCCCCTACTTTTGCCTTTGTACTTTTGCCTTTTTACTTCTTCAGCGCTGCTTTCGTAAACAAATATTTCGGTATGTCCACATCAAATTCCACACTTTCGATGATAAAGGATGTTCCTTTGCTTTTTTTGTTAAGTACATCCTGATAGTGCATCTCTTTGGGGAACCATCGACCATCGGTTTGCATGACCTTTAGGATTTCCATACGCTTAAGCAATTTACCACTTTTAGCAAAATACTCACCACGTAAAGGTAAATATCGTTCTTTGTCGATCCATAGCTTGCGTGTCGAATAAGCCACATCCACCTTTAATGCCGTGAGTTCGACAACCCAGCATGCCCGATCAAAAATAATCTCCTCGCCTTTAGTTGTAGCTTTGTAGTCATCATTAAGGGTTTCATCCGACATCATATCCTCATAGGATAGATCGGAGCCATTGATCGATTGGCGTAGCATGTGCCCAGAAATAGTGATGGTCCTGTCCGCATCGGGATCGTAGGTCCAAAGATCATCACCAATTTTCAACATCTTGATACCTTCTTCACGGGCAGGTGCAAGATACTCCGTAAAAGAATAGTCCTCTCCCTTGGTATAGGAGCGGGTTTCGATCGTTCTTGATCCACGGTTCGTATTGATAATCATTTTCGAGGTAAGTTTCTGAGTATCCGAAGCCATAACTTTATCCATCTTCTTAAGAAGTTCATCCCCATCCGGATAGGCTGCGAAAGCAACCATCACTGTACATAAAAGCAATGTTGTTATTATTTTTGCATTCATATTACACTTCCAATTCTTTGAATAATTGAGCGGTTTGACGTTTCTTGATTCCCCGGCTGGCCATCAGCGTACCGAGGAAGGTCGCCGTCATACCGGGAATAAAGCCGATATAAAAGGTTTGTGCCGTAATCTTTGCGCGAAATACGTTTGCAAACATAATGGATGAACTCTCCATAGCGTATCCAACATCCAAACCATATTTCTGAAAGTACCAGGACAAAGCCAAGCCTAATAATGTACCGATAATAGAACCGACAAATCCGACAACAAGAGATTCAAGCAACAAACTGTTGATCAGGTGTCGTTTCCCCTCGCCAATCGCTAATCGCAATCCGACTTCAGAATAACGACGAATACTATTCAATAAACCGGCATTCCAAAGAACAATAAACATCACGAGCATAAAAAGAAATAGCATGCCATAAATGGCACTATCCATCATTACCATCAGTGAACGCATTTCATTTTGATCCATAAAATTCAGCATAATGGGTGAAAATTCATCATTTTCATCGGAATATTTTGCATTATATGCCTCTCTCAGATCATCCGATTCATCTCTGCGATCACCATAATTCATATCTTCATAGAAACCAAGAATTTCACCGGCACAATTGTCCATATCCAGTGCCTGACGGGCACCTTCGATATCAACGATGAGCGTACCTTTGTCCATAACTGAAATACCAAATTCAACAAGCCCGCAAACCGTGAAATTATGAATAGTCATTGATCCATACATGGTTGCACCGACCAGTGTTGCTTGATCCCCGATCTTCACACCGGCCTGCTTGGCAAATTTTGCACTTAAGAGGATCTCGTTAGGTAATTGCGGCATTCTTCCTTCAATGACTGAGGTGTCTGAAAAGTTAAAATTATCCAATTCTATACTACCCGGAGTCAGCAGATCGATACCCAGTCCTGCAATCGGTGCCTGAACGCGGGTTTCACCATTCTCATCGGGAATATCGATCAATCCACCAAACCGGATACGCGGTGTCCAGATAATATCCGGATATTCCTCTCTTAGATCTTCCAGCATAATATCTACATCCATGATCGCAAGATCATTTGGAACAACAGATGACAGTTCTTCATAAGCCCGGGTCATGACCTTAAAATGCCCACTGCTCATTTTTGCAGTGGTATTGATTATATCCTTGATCATCCCCATCATGAAAGCTTGCAGGAAAACCACAAGGAATATTCCTATGGAGACAATAATGACCGGAAAGCGTGAGCGCGAAGGGTCACGAAATAGGCCTTTGATTAAGAATTTAAACATATATACTCCT
>DAOVOB010000033.1 GCA_030629925.1 Fidelibacterota bacterium | reverse complement strand
TTCTGAATGTCTTGCTGATATCTGAAACCGTTTCAGTATTCTCGACATTTAATAGATTTGCGTTTAATTGAATACCTATACAGTCTGTTGGGGCATAGGCCGACCTGAGATCTCCGCCAAACCCTTTAATTCCAAGTGTAAGGTGTGTTTCGTTTTTCCGGGATAAAAGCGGGGCGTTTACTCCGTTTGGATAATATACATATGAAGAACAAGAAAGCAGTAGGGTAACTATAGCTATAATTAAAATCGTATTTTTTATATTATTTCCCGAAAAAAGTTTATTAATAATTATCTACATAAGCCTAATAGGCATTAGAAGAAAGAGTATTTCTTCATCAGATTGTTGCTCTGTGGGGAAAAACAATCCCGCCATTAAAGCATTTTTTAGATAAATATCAACTTTTTCACCATCAATATGGCGGATCATCTCACGCAAATAGTCTGAATTATATCCAATAACAAAGTCTTCGCCTTTATATTCCAGGTTGATCTTTTCTTTTGCTGTGGATGCTGTTTCAATGTCTTCAGCTTTAATTAAAACACTATTGTTTGAAAAATTCAGTGATATTTGACGTGTGTTTTTACTTGCAAATATACCCACGCGTTTTACAGCTGATAATAATTCATCAATTGCCACAAGAACTTCTTTGTCGTTTTCTGCGGGAATTACACTTTCATAATCAGGGAAGCGCTCTTCGATTATTCGCGAGTAAATTGTTGTATTTTTCAATTCAAGCATAATATGATTATGCCCAATACGAAGGGTTACAAATTCAACATCTTTTATACTGCTTACACACAGATTGAGAAATTTTGGTGGAACAATGATATCTTTAATATCTTCTGCGCCCTGAAATTCTTTTAGGGTATATTTTACCAAACGATGTCCATCGGTAGAAACTGCTCGTAATTCATTTTTGCTAAATTGGAACAAAACACCGTTTAATGCAACTTTCATTTCATCACGACTTACGGCGAAACCCGTTTTCTCTACAATGCGTTTAAATTTATCAGCCTGAAGAGTGATTATTTTACTGTCGTCAACAATAGGTTCGGTTGGAAATTCCATCGCGGGATGACCCATTATTTTATATTCACCACCGAGTTCTGTTGTGATAATTACCTGTTCGTCTTCTATGTGAAAATTCAACAGGGTGTTGGGAAGCTCACTTGTGATCTCTTTGATAATTTTACTTGGTATGGCAATTGCCCCTTCTTCTTCCATTTGAATATCACAAGAAGCTGCCATAGTAATTTCAAGATCTGTAGAGCGCATCTTTAGTGTATTGTCTTTTACAGTAAAAAGAATACAAGATAAGATCGGTAAGGTAGATCTTACAGGGGTTACATTAGACACCTTTTGTAAAACATTAAAAAAGTTTTCTTTTGAAACAGTAAATTTCATTTATCACCTCAATCATTTATTAACATCAACGTCGATTAATTTAATATCTTTTTCTTTAAAATACATAGTAAAATTCTTAATAGTGTGGATTTCGTGAATAATTATTAAATATGCTTTATTATAAGCGAATTATGAAAGTCTTGTAAAGTGAATAAGCATGTGGGTAATGTGGATAATTCATTCCATGTGCACAACAAAGCAAGACAAGGGAAAGAATTATTAATATTATCCCAAAATCAGAACTTTATTTCCACATAGTATTTTCCATACAAGCTTTCCATCCAGTTTTCCCAAAAGGCCGATTGTTTTTGATTTAAGGCCATATTTTCAAGGATGGGATAATGGTCTTTTAAACTTATCTTTTCAGCACCAATATGTTTGTTTAAACGTAGAATATGAAAGCCATATGGAGATATAAAAGGTTCGGAAATTTCATTTTCTTCTAGGGTTTCAGACACCTCTCCAAACTCTGGGATTTGTAAGGTTTCAATAGCAAATTCACCCAGATGTCCTCCGTTCATTTTCACATCGGGGTCTTCGCTGTATTTCCGTGCAAAATACTCAAAATCACCACCTTCCAAGATACTGTCACGTAATGTGGATAACATGTTAATAACATATTGATTGTCAGATTCAGTTGTTTGAATAGAAAATAAAACATGGCGTGTGTGAATCAGTTCACCGCGAGTTTCGATCATTTGAATCACATGATAACCAAATTGTGTTTCAATTGGTTCTGATATTTCACCGGGTCTTAGGGCAAACGCGGCCTTTTCAAATTCCGCAACAAACGTGCCTTTTGGAACAAAACCAAGATCCCCACCATCTTCAGCAGAACCGGGGTCTTGTGAATATTCAAAAGCAGCATCTTCAAAGCTTAGGGTGCCCGCAATGATCTCATCTCTGACTTTGTTTATCATGTTTAGAGTATTTTGTTTTGATTCAGGAGAAGGCTTCTCTGTGATTAGGATATGGTCAACATCAATACGCTCTGGAAGATCAGGGAGAGAATCTTTATTGGTACTAAAAAAATCAATTACCTCAGGGCGCGATATCTTGATCTTTGAAAATTTTTCACTTTGAAGTTGTTGTGAAATCATCGAACTCTTAACTCTCTCATAAAGCATTTCACGAATTTTTTTTAAGGGCGTGTCAAAATACATTTCCAACATTTCTTCTGATCCGGCCATTTCAATGTATTGTTGAACTTGTTGATCTGTTGTCATTTCAACATTGCGCTCGTTGATCTCAACAGAATCAGCTTCTGCCTGAAGAATAATTATCTTTGAATTTACCAAATCACGCAAGGCATCTTGCTGAATAGTGTTAAACGCTTCAGGATTATTGTAAACATCAATACCATTTTGTTGGGCAATTTCAAATGCGTATTGGTTCATCTCAGAATATAAAATAATATTTTCCCCAACAATGGCGGCAATTCCATCAACCAGTTGTTGTGCCGGAAGAAAAAGAGCGCCAACAAGTAAAACACTAGCGATTAGAAGTTTTGAAAATTTTGACATTAATATGGTCCTTTAGTTCTTTTTGTTTTTGTTGAAAGGCGTTTGATCGTGCCGTCATTTGCAACTTTTGTATGATATCATCTCGAACATGTTCCACACGAAGCAGAGAATTACCGGGATAATATTCAATAATGGAGAGCACATAGTATTGACCGGCATGGGCAATTGGGCCCATTATGTTTTTTCTATTGTTTGAGAAAAGAGCTTTGTCAATTGGCTCCACACAACTGCCGCTGTAAACCAATTTTATTTGTATTGGCACAGATGGACGCTCTGTTTTTATTAAATCTGCCAGAACTTCATTTGCCCCATCACGGGAAGAAGTTTTATATATTTCGACAAAAGCGGCCGCGTGCTCTGTAACAAACTCACGTTGATGTTCTTCGTAATATTTAAGAACATCGCTTTCACCTACCATGATATTATTATAAACATATGTTTCTTGAAATTCTCGAACAAGTAGCGAGGATTCATATTCGTCAATTTGACCACGAAGCTCTGAATTTATACGAACATGCTTTTTTGCTTCTATTTGCCATAATTGCCGGTCAATCCACCGACCAATAAACTGTTCGCGATTTTGAGGGACAGACATTTCACCAATTGCCTTGTTGACATCAGAGGTACGCAGACGTCGTCCCTGAACCCTGGCAACAATCGGATCATTTTGAAAGAATAAAATATCACATCCGGTTACAAACAGGAATAACAACAAAAAGAAAACAACATGTTTTATTTTATAAATGATGGATTTACCCTCACGCTATAAGTATCCCTTAACATAACATTTTGTTCTTGACGCTTGGCGGCCATATGGTGATTTCTATAATCAGTTAACAGGCGATAGTCTACAGATTTAAGATCCCGGTACGTTTTAGGAATATATTCAATACGCTGAATAACAGAATAATGTTCGCCAATTTGATATGGCCCCCCGATTTCGCCATCGAGCATATTAAAAGCAGCAATACTCATTTCCCCATATTGTTTTTTCTTTACAGGTGGAATTAAACCCTTATTTTTTTTGCCGATATTTCGTATGGAATATTCACTTGCCAGGACTTCAATATTTTCGCCATTTTTGGCGCGAGCATATATTTCTTTAGCAAACGTTGAGTCTTTCAGCAAGACTTCGCGAACGCGCACACGGGGTTCATAACTATAGAGTTCATCTTTGTATTCTTCGTGAAAGTCACGCAAATCTTGTTTGCTTGGTTTAATTTGTTCAAAAACATAAAGTTTATCAAAAAGCCCGGTGGCTTTTTGGGATAGAAAAACATTTTTAGTCTTTAAATACGCCTTGCTTTTATTTAAATGCATATCCATGGCCGCCCCATAAAGAAGAGCGCCCATATAGTTTTGGCCCATGAAACTTTTAAACGAGGCCATGTCTGTGAACCGAGGAGGCCTCTGAAGACTGGTCAACTTTAAATATTCAACGACCCAGGCCATATTAAGAGGCGTTTCACCAAGATATCCAAGTATTAAAGTATCACTAAAAACATCTAAAATATCATATGATGTAAATTGTTCGGAATAAAAGACATTGGTAGACAAGCGATGAAAACGATCAACGAAATCAGCCAATAGAAAATCATTGTAAACAAGGGGGCTTGATGTTTTAAGTGAATCAAAGACATCAGCTTCCCGCTGCATAAATTTTGACCGCCAGCGGTTAAATATCATCTCGCGGATATCAACCTGCAAATTCTCATAAGGCTCAATGGGAATTACCCGACGATCATTTAACTTTATAAAATGGAAACCAAAATCAGTTTCAATGGGATCAGAAATTTCACCGGGTTCAAGAGCATATGCGGCATTTTCAAATTTTTCCACAAAATAACCCAGCCCGGTCCAGCCAAAATTTCCATTATTGTTTTCCTTACTGCGATCATCGGAATATTGAAGAACAAACTCATCAAAATTATCAACCGTTAATTCCCGAGAAAGTTGCTCAGTAAGTATCTCTGCTTCTTTGAGACTACGTTCATTTAATGCGTGTTTGTTGTTGAAGCCAATAAGTATGTGGCTTACGTTTAGCTCATATTTCATTTTTTCGTATAAGGCTTCTTTTGCTTTTTCGGTCAGCAATTTATTAATAATTAAATTTTGGTAAATTCCATTTGCAAGCTCCCGGATCTCCCAGCCGTGAATTTCCCACTTCACATCACCAGAATCAAGATCCCCATGGTCCTCGAGATAATAGCGGGCAAGATAATCATCACAGATGCCCTCAACCTGAAGTTCTTTTTCTTCAGGAGAAAGAGCGTTAAAGCTCTCGAGGGGGATATATTTACCAAGTTCTTCGACAGAGATCTTTTTTCCATTTACCACAGCGATATCCTTATCGGTCATTACTGTACAAGATGTGACCAGGAGACCAAACAAAAACACAAGCAGAAAAAAACGTTTCATGTATACTCCAATTTTATCAAGAAAATTTAACACACAAGCAAACAAAATAAAATGTTTATTTATCGGCATCAATACATGTCATGAATTAATTGTTCCCGCGAAAAATGCAGAAAGGAAGCCTAAACCCACTTTTGCGGACAAATGTTTTTTAGAAATGAATTCAATTGTAATGCCGCGTTCGTTCAATAAGTGAAGAAGTTTTCCAGCCGAATCCTGAAGAATTGTTACCGGAATATTTTTTTGGAAGGTCACAAACAAATAGGTATCTTTTTTTACCAATGATTCAACATGGAAGTTTTTCAACCAAAGAGCAAGGCGTGTTTCTTCAAAAAGATTATTCGCCTCCCCGGGTAATTCCCCAAAACGATCCCTAATAGACCAGTTAAGATGTTCGAGTTCTTGAAGCACCTGTTTGTTTTTCTTTTTATAAGAGAGGATTTCTGACATCTTGCGATAACAGGAAATTCGAATGTCCTTATTGTTAATGTAGTCATCGGGAAAATAGGCGGCTTGTTCAAGATGAATATCCGGCACGGCGTTCAAATTTATTTCTTCATTTGAATTCAGGGATTTCAGGGTATCAACCTCTTCGGTGAACATGCGATTAAAATAGGCATAGCCCAAGCGATTTATATGTCCACTTTGTTCAACCCCAAACAGAGAGCCGGCGCCCCGGATTTCAAGATCACGCATTGCTATCTGATAACCCGAACCAAGATCAGTGTAATACTCCAAGGTTTGTAGTCGTTTCATTGCCGTTGGATTAATATGTTTGCCCCGGGGCACAACAAGATAGGCAAAAGCTTTTTTATAAGAGCGGCCAACACGACCCCGGATCTGATATAGTTGTGAGAGTCCAAAATTTTGGGCGTTCATAACGATGAGAGTATTTGCGTTAGGGACATCAATACCCGATTCAATGATCGTTGTTGATATCAATATATCAAAGCGGTGACGATAAAAATCAAGCATGGTTTTTTCAAGTTCTTTTCCCGGCATTTTTCCATGTACCGTCCGAACCCCAAAGGAAGGAAACATTTCTTCAATTTTTTCTCGCAGTGCCGGTTGCTCTTCAATCACATTATGAAGTATAAATATTTGACCACTTCTTTCCAGCTCTCGTTGGATCGCAGCTTTAATATCGCCGTCATTCCAGTACATGATCTTGGTTGATATGGGAAGTCTTTCTTTGGGGGGTGTCTCAATCTTGGTGATATCTCTTAAACCAACAAGAGAAAGCTGAAGTGTCCGGGGAATAGGCGTAGCCGTCAAGGTAAGCACATCTACATGCCGCTTCATGTTTTGGATCTTTTCTTTGTGGTTGACACCAAAACGATGTTCTTCGTCAATGATTAAAAGTCCTAAATCATTAAATAACAACGTATTAGACAATATTTTATGAGTACCCACTAAGATATCGATCTGTCCGTTTTTAATCCCCGCAAGCCGTTCTTTTAGTGCCCCGGGGCTAACAAAACGATTTATATAACTTACTTCAATTCCAAAGGCATCAAGTCGCTCACGAAAGCTTTCATAATGTTGAAAACAAAGCATGGTAGTGGGAACCAAAATAGCAACCTGTTTACCGGAATACACTGATTTAAAAGCCGCGCGGATGGCAACCTCGGTTTTTCCAAAACCCACATCACCACAAATAAGTCGATCCATGATCCGCTCTTGTTCCATATCTTTGCGAATATCTTGAATTGCCAGTTGTTGATCCGGCGTTTCGTCGTAAGGGAAGCTTGCTTCCAGTTGCAAGGTATCAGGGGTATCCGCATGAAAAGCAAACCCCGGAAATTTTTTGCGATCTTGATATAATGCAAGCAAATCAAAAGCCGCTTTTTTTAAATAGCTTCGTGTTGTAGCTTTTGCTTGATCCCAGCGCGTACTTCCGATCTGATCCAAGTGAATTTTCGCAGGCTTTTCGCCACTATATTTAAAGATCTTGTTCATATAGCGTACGGGCACAAAAACACGATCTTTATTTTTATATTCAACTACCATGGATTCTTGTTTAATACCACGAAATTCAAGCAGCTCTATGCCACGATAAATGCCAATACCATAATCCACATGAACAACAGCTTCGCCATATTCCAATGAATCCAGGGTGTCGACCCGCGTTGATTGTTCTGGAATAAATCTTTTGTTTGGGTTTATATAGTGCTCTTTGTGGTATATTTCGCGTCCGGAAAGAAGCACAAGATCAAGCGGTTTATATTGAAAACCCATACGCACATTAATCGGATAGTATGATGCTCGATCACCAAATTTTTCTCGGAACGATTCCCCTAAAAGATCATGCTCTGTGAACACCAAAATTCGCTTATGTTCGTTCAATATATTTTTATAAAAATTTGGAGAATCGGCCTTTTTTGGTGGGTTAATATCTGTAATCAAAAAATGCACATCTGCGCCCGGTTCGGCTGTTTTAAAAGTGACTTGTTTAAAGGGAATATCGATATTGTAAGAACCAAACTCTTCCTTGTTGTTCCCGTCCAATATTTTTATAACAACAGTGTTATTGGGGAGGATATCACCGATAGTAGAATGAGAAAATTCAGAAAATGAAGCCGGGCGAATATGGGCATTTTGGCAAATATCGAAAGTATTCTGATCGCCGGGGTTATAGCGCCGTACAGATTCAACAGTGTCTCCAAAGAATTCAATACGGAAAGGATAAGTTTCCCCATAAGCGTATATATCAACGATTCCCCCTCGCACAGCAAATTCGCCACAATACTCTGCCATATTGCTTCTTTGATACCCCATTTTAACAAGTCGTTCCGAAAGGGAGGAATAGTTAAATTCTTTACCGACAGAAAAATGTACCATATGTTCCCTAAGGCCAACTTTATCCGGTATTTGCTGTTTAAATATTTCCGGCGAGGACAAGACGATATCCAGAGCATTATTATAATGATCATCAAGAAAACGAGAGATGTGATTTTCCAGACCGGGGTTTTCGTGAAAAGAAGATCCTTTTAAAAACAAGGGAATCCATGCTAATCTGCCTGGCGTGAAAAAACCAAGAGCATCTGCATAAAAAGATTCAGCATCACTTTCTTTATCAAATACAACAAGAGGGAAATACCCCTGATCCCGCAGCATTTTTAACCAAAACAACACAAAAGTTGAATTGGTTGTGCTTAACACAAGTGAATCGCGATGTTTTAGCAGTGATATTCCCTTCATAAAATCCGGATCGGCCCGGAAGAGCTTCAGAACATCAGATACCTTAGATGTTTCACGTGAAACATTTTTTTGAGACGATGACAACATGGTCAATATTACAAAAATGATTCTTCCATGAAAATGAAAATCTAAGAGAATTTCACAACACCATTTATAAGTTTCACGTGAAACATGCATTTTTTGGTATTTGGTATTTCCATAGTGAATTCCTATATTTTTAGTACGGGTATAATTTGGAGATCACTTTTATGCATATTTCATTTTCAAAATATCAAGGCGCCGGAAATGATTTTGTTCTTATTAAAGATATAGAAAGTAGCTTTCCGGAAAATGACCACGCTTTGATCCGGGAACTTTGTGACCGAAGATTTGGCATAGGCGCCGACGGGTTGATTTTACTCCGGGAGTCCAAAGATAAAGATTTTACCATGTTATATTTTAACGCCGATGGATACGAGGGAACTATGTGTGGAAATGGTGGAAGATGCCTGGTTGCATTTGCCCGTGA
>DAOVOB010000156.1 GCA_030629925.1 Fidelibacterota bacterium | reverse complement strand
GATCCGATCGATCTCAATATCGCACATATCATTTAAAGCGTTGCCAGCAGCCGTAATAAAAGTGACACAAATAATAGTCAGCAATAAGCGCCAAATAGAGGGAAAAGGTGAGAAAAATGATGCCGTTATCAGGGTCACAAAAGAAACAAGTCCAAGATTTGCGGGGCGTGCGAGTTTTAGATATGGTTTGATATTTAGGGTCATACTGCAATTAGTCCTACAATTAAATATATGATCGAAGCAAGGCCTGCGCTGATAAGCGCATAAGGCAATTGCGTGTTAACATGATCTATGTGATCGCAAGCTGAAGCCATGGATGCAACAATTGTCGTATCTGAAATGGGAGAACAATGGTCTCCAAAAACGCCTCCGCCCAACACGGCCGATACTACCAGCGGCATGGGAACGCCAAGATTTATTGCTAGCGGGACCGCCAGTGGGATCATCAGCGCGAAAGTTCCAAAACTGGTTCCTGTTGAGAATGCAATAAAGGCAGCTACCAAAAAGACGATCAGAGGTACAAGACTGGCTGGCAGCGTTCCGGAAATACCCTGTGCGACAAATGCGCCTGTACCAAGAGCTTTACATGTAGCTCCCAATGAAAACGCTAGCATCATAAGTAGTGCGAGGGAGATCATACCACCGGCACCTTTTAAAATAAGCTCTATGATTTCTTTGCCGGAAAATGTTTTCTGAAAGCGCGTCATTAAGCCGGCAACGGTAATAGCCAGCATGACCGACCAAAAAACAGCTGTCGATCCGGAACCTTCAGCAAGAACTCCGAGCATACCAACTTGTCTAAAGGCTTCACCTAGTGCGATTTTTGCACCTGCGGCAGCTGACATACTTTGAAGTCCTGTGATCACCAATGCTATCGGCATGAACAAACTCATGACAACAACGGGGACAATCATATTTCGTGCGAGTTTTTTTATGCCGGCTTTTGCTTTAAGTCCGGTCAGATTTTCATCCATCATGGGGGTGGCGCCATCGGGCAAGATCTTGCCTTCTTCGCGAACACGTTTTTCTGCTTTTCGCATTTTACCAAAATCAAAGGGTGTTAGAATAAAGAACAACACAGTCAGGACCGCGATAATTGAATAAAAATTAAGAGGAATAGATTTGATCAAGACTTGCGTGGCATTTTGGACACCTTGGGTCGTCAGCAAGCCAATAGTAAAAGCGCCCCAAGCGTTCAGGGGAATCAGCATACAAATCGGTGCTGATGTCGAGTCAGCGATATAGGCAAGTTTCTCTCGGGAAATACCCATTTTATCATAAAGCGGGCGACAGACCGATCCGACAATCAAGATTTTAATACTGGATTCTATAAAAATCACTACGCCAAGCGTCCATGCAAGCATGTGCGCGCTTTTGTGTGATTTGATCCATTTTTTATTGAGAACATATTCAACAAAGCCGTCAATTCCGCCCGAGCGCTGAGTTAAAGCGATGAGCGAACCGACGAGCGCGGAAAAAATGATCACGCGGGTATTCCCGGGATCCTGAAATACCATAACAATAGATTGCAGCATTGCCGCAGCACCCTGAAGGGGGTTCCAATGACTTAAAACGATCCATCCAAGCCAAATTCCCGCACCGAGAGAAAGAAAAACCTGACGTGTTTTAATGGCAAGTCCAATTGCAAGCAGTGGAGGTAAAAGCGAAAGCCAGCCATATGTTTCCATGGTTGCTCCTGGTTTCAGTATTAAATTGGTTTGGGTCAGTCCCTGTGCTTTGTATTATAGTTTAAAATTATTAAAAATAAAAGGCGGAATTGAAGATTCAGAAACAGGAAAGTTGGTTCTGTGGTATTGTCTATTAAATCTTATTTTATATTTCATCTATATTCGTAAATGTAGGCGCAGTTATTGCCGCTCCAAATAATATTATCATTACTTATACCCACATCTTTTGAAGGGCTATCATATTTTAATATTTTTTTAAACTCCCAGCGTTTTTCCGTTCTTGTTGTATCATACTGGTATATGGTTAAGTTTTCCTTCATGAATGGAAAATCGTAGCTTACACAATATGTAATTATGTCTGAATTTACACCTATTGAATATCCTAGGGACATCATGTCCCCGCAATCAAACTCATCTTTTAATATCCATTTATTATCGCAATAAGTATAAACATGGATTTCGCTCCAGGATGTGCCTATCCACCTTGCTCCAACAACCATGGTTGTATCGCTTATATCTATCAGACAAAACAAAGATCTGTATATATTGTCCGTTGAGTCCAATTTTACCCTGTTTGTAAAATCATCTCCCTGCCGCTCATATAAATAAATCGCTCCATTTTTACTCGTAGCTGCAAATTTATCCGTTATACAAACATCAATATTATAACATCTCATATCTTGAAAGTCTCCAACATTTAATCTTGTAATTTCCGACCATTCATTCTGAATTAGCTTATAAACTATTGCAGGGCCTTTCCGGGGCCCAATAAAAAGACATCCATCAAAGATATCTATCGAAAATCCAAAATTTTCAAACTCTTCATCATTTGGGAGATTAATAACATTAATTTCTGTCCAATTATTATCAATTTTACGATATGAATAAACTTTTTGATTTAAATAATCACTGAAAACAACAATATCATTAAAGATGGCAACATCATCGGCATATTTATTGTTTATGCTGTCTTCGCAATAAAACGATGCAGTACATTCCCAATCGGTAGAAGTCTTTTCAAATATATGGACAGAGGCTAATGTGTCATATGGGGCTCCGACTATAGCTATGTTTTGGTAAATATCTACTTTTGTCCCAAATCCCTGCGTGTTAATATGAATTTTATATAGCCCGTTTTCAATAATTTCGCATTCATATTGAATTGGAAAAATAAATGTACAGGAGTAAATAATGACCAGAGAAACTATGGATAGATATAATCTAAATTTATTTCTTTGGGAAGTCGACTTCATTACAACTCCTCTATTTTTATTATTTCTTATTATGCAAAATACGGATTTAATTTAGAAAATCAATAATATTATTGAACGTGATTTAATTGATCCTTGGATTTTGTTTCTTGGATCTTTATCTGTTAACTTGTCCCTCAGAAACAAATTGATATAAAAACCCCTGTGCGTTCCATGAAATAGGCAACCATACTACGCTGATCAACGCAATAATAGCGTATGTCATTAGGGTGTCCGGCCAGAGATTTTGAGGAAACGCTAGAAGGTATCCGATAATAAAAAGATTCACCTCAAAGAAAAAGATTCCGGTGCGAAATCCTTTGGTCATCTTCCAGCTCTCACGGAAAGCATCAAGTAGCGGCATGTCGCGATCAATAATAAGAAATTCCATAAAGTAAAAGGCTAGAAGTAAGAAAAGCCCCGGTACAATAAACAGTAGTAAACCCGCTCCAATCGCCAACATTTTTAATATCATGGCTAGAACATACATGGGAAAACGCTTTATTTTCATGCGCAAGTAAGTCAGGGGCTGAACACCACGCAAGCCGGCCAAAACAAAGGTAACCACAAAGAAACTTAAACAGATCAGGGCAATGCTTGTAATGCTTATTATTAGCATAAAGTTTGCAGGTAGTATCTCAAGAAATTGCATTACGTTCATGTCTTCAGTAAAGATCACATCTTTTATCAGATAACTGTTAGAGATATCAGCCAATGAATACAAAAGTGTAAGTAGCAAAAAGACCCAAATCTTTTTGTGCATTTCTTGCCAACCATATTTAAAAGCCGGGATCAGTGTGAACATGTTTTCCTCAATATTTTGTCATGTAATGTAAACAATGTTGACGAAAAGACAAATGAGTTTAGGAAGAAAGGTTTAGAGTATGGGGATAGGGTGTATAGGCATAGGGTGTATAGGTATAAAAAGTTATTTTAGCGACCTGTATGCCTTTACACCTTACATCCTACACCCCCACTCCTTCTATATTATTCCTTTTCATCATGTGTAATTTTTTATTAGTTTTCATCATAAATATTTACGGAGGATACTATGCACGAATTCACCCTACATATGCCAACGAAGTTCATTTTTGGACATGGGGTTTTCCACCGCGCCGGAAAAGAAATTCGACGGCACGCCCTAAAAGTCCTTATCGTTTGTTCTTCAGGTTCGGTTATAAAAAACGGTTATCTTGATCATTTACT
>DAOVOB010000057.1 GCA_030629925.1 Fidelibacterota bacterium | reverse complement strand
GTGCTTTACAAATAATTCCCTGCTGCTTAAAAGGCTGTTAACTGATTCAACCGCGCTTTGGCGCGGTTCCCATGCGATGAGACGATCGGCATATCGTATTGCATATTCAGCAATAGCGATGCTATCAATTTCATCGGTTTTATGGGTAGCTAATTTAAAGGATTTCTTAATCTTTGCACCGGATTCTATTACGACTTTGATCTTTTGATCATAAAGATAATAACAAAAGGATTCACTATAGACACCTGTATGTTCCATGCAAACCAGGATATCTTTTGTTTTTAAATCTGATGCTTTAAGCCATGATAGACACTGCTCAAAGCCAGCAAAATTATTAGCAAATTCTTTCGGTTCCAATACCATTTTTTCAGGTGTTTCCAATACACTGCAAACGATCGTTGAACTTCCTACATCACATCCCAAAGTAAAATTTCGTTTTAACATGTGAGTTCTCCTTCCTATATTCAAGTTAGACTTGAATCTTACATGGCAATTAGGTTGACTTTTACCATTAATGATCTATGGATTAGATTACCAACTAGTCTTTCCTAATACACGGGGTTGGGTCTTAATCGGGGAATTAACTCGTTAGCTATAAGCATCGGGTAGACTTGCTCAACCCCGCCATGTAGATTCCTTACACTATAATTTACTACTTTTTTTAGTACTAGGGAGTCTAATGGAAGCATCGGGGAGCCCCTACTTATAACATTATATTTTTTTACCTATCACGTCTTACAATTCACGCGTCACGTCTTCCTGATTTCTCCCCACTGTTTATTTCTGATTACTGCTTACTACGAGTTACGAGTCACGCGTTACACGTCACGAATAAAAAAAGCCCCATTCATTTCTGAACAGGGCTTCTATATATTATGTCAGTACTCGCTTAGAGCAAAGACCAACTTACGGTCAAACCGGCCATTACGATTGCAACCATAGTCATTAGCTTGATCAAAATGTTCAAACTTGGACCTGAAGTGTCTTTGAAAGGATCACCTACAGTATCACCGATAACGGCAGCTTCATGTGCTTTTGAACCTTTACCGCCATGAGCGCCTGCTTCAATGTATTTCTTTGCGTTATCCCATGAACCACCGGCGTTAGCCATAAAGATAGCCAATACAAATCCAGAAGATAAAACACCGGTTAACAAGCCCATAACACCGGATACACCAAATATCAATCCAACCGCAATCGGAGTAAAGATAGCAAGTAGTGAGGGAAGTAACATTTCGCGTTGAGCACCTTTTGTTGAGATTTCAACACAGCGCGCATAATCAGGTTCTGTTTCGCCGGTAAGAATACCTTTAATTTCACGGAACTGACGGCGAACTTCATCCACCATGGCACCGGCGGCGCGACCCACTGCGTTCATGGTCAAACCGCAGAACAGAAAGGCCATCATGGCACCAATAAACATACCCATCAACACTTTCGGATTCATTAAGGTAACATCATAATATGTCATAAAATCAGCTAATGTTGCTGTACTTGTTTCAACGACGCGAGTTCCAATTTCTAAGCTTATTGTGCCAATACGCAACAATCCAATTTTGATTTCTTCAATAAAAGAAGCAAGAAGCGCAAGAGCAGTTAGCGCGGCTGAACCAATGGCAAAACCTTTACCGGTTGCAGCAGTTGTGTTTCCCAAAGAATCAAGAGCGTCAGTACGTTTACGAACTTCTTCACCCAATCCGGCCATTTCAGCGTTTCCACCTGCATTATCGGCAATCGGACCGTAAGCATCTGTAGCAAGAGTGATACCCAGAGTTGACAGCATACCTACAGCTGCAATACCGATACCGTAAAGACCCATGGACATATTACTAAAATCCCATCCGGCAGAAGAAAGATAGGCAAGAATAGTTCCAACAACGATGGTCAACACAGGAAATGCTGTTGAGATCATGCCGGTTCCAATACCATTGATAATAACGGTAGCTGCACCTGTTTCAGTTTGTTTGGCAATATTCCTTGTTGGCTTATATGCTGCTGATGTGAAATATTCCGTTTCTTTTCCAATTGCCCAACCGGTGATTAAACCGACAACAATTGACATCCAAACGCCAACATAGTTTTGAAGCCCAAGAATTTTCAGAATAAAGAAAGAGAAAATCATAATAAGTATGGAACTTAGGTTCGTTCCTCGCCCCAATGCAGATAATAATGTTTTCTGTGTCGCATTTTCTTTTGTTTTTACAGCATAGATACCAACAATGGAAAGTAAGGTTCCAACAGCACCAATAATCATAGGTGCAAACACAGCTGAAGCCTGCATCGTTGTATCTTTCATAAAAGCAGCGGCACCTAAAGCGGCTGTAGCAAGAATAGAACCTGCGTAAGATTCGTAAAGGTCAGCGCCCATTCCGGCAACATCACCCACATTGTCACCTACATTATCAGCGATAGTAGCAGGGTTGCGAGGATCATCTTCCGGGATACCGGCTTCAATTTTACCGACAAGGTCAGCACCAACGTCTGCAGCTTTAGTAAAAATACCACCGCCAACACGAGCGAACAAAGCTTGTGTGGATGCACCCATACCGAAGGTCAACATGGTCGTCGTAATAATTGCCATTTTATGAGCCGGGTCACCATCTTTAATAAATATATTTAAAACAATGTACCAAACTGAAATATCTAAAAGAGCTAAGCCAACAACAACCAGTCCCATTACAGCTCCGGATCGAAAGGCAACTACCAATCCCTTATTAAGAGAATCGCGAGCAGCATTAGCTGTACGGGCTGATGCATAGGTTGCAGTTTTCATACCGAAAAAACCGGCTAGACCGGAAAAGAAACCACCAGTCAAAAATGCGAATGGAACCCATGTGTTTTGTACATTCCAAACAAAAGCCATTAAAATAAATAGAATTGTTAGTGCTGCAAAAACAATGGCAACAATTTTATATTGTTGTTTCAAATATGCCATGGCGCCTTTTCGAACGTGCTCGGCAATTTCAGCCATTTTTGGTGTTCCTTCGGAATGTTTCATCATTTGTTTAAAGAAAAACCAAGCAAAGCCCAATGCGATAATAGCAGTTACCGGGACAAGCCAAAATAGATTGTTTTGAACTCCTAACATGTTTCCTCCCTTTTGTTACACGTCAATTCGCGAAGTATAAGAATAAGTTCGCTTCTTATCAAGTTAAATCGGTCCGTGTAACAGCTACGATTCCTTCTTCTTCAGCTACCGTAAACTTACTTTGTACTTTTAATAAACGAATCGCATCAACAACCAAATCTTTTGTACTGGCCATTAAAGTCAGATACAAAACTGAATTTCTTGTATGTGTATCCTTGTCGTGCCTAACTCGTCGCACTTGATTCTTTTGGAATTCAACGATCGTTTCAAGCACTTCTTCATGAGTAAGTTTACATGATTCCTTCATTCCAAAATTTTGCTCTTTAACCATTTGGCTTATCGTAGAATAAATATGCTTAAGATCTTCTGAAAGCTTGGTTAATTCATCATTTTGAATTTTACTCGTACCAAAATGTGTGTTTTCTACATGTTCGTAACAAGCTTCGATCATTGAATCTATCGAGCGGGAAAATTCCCGGATATAATGCAGCATTTGCAAATAGAAATGTCCATATTGTAATGAATCTTCCTCAATTTCTCGCAGTTGAACCGTGAAATGGTTCTTGCGGTTTTTTGTTGTCAGAAGAAGATCTTTCGCTTTTTTGACTAATTCTTTAAGTTTTTTACGATCTTCCTTATGAAGTGCAACGATCATATCATCATACATTTCGGGGATCTGGTTAAGGATCTTTGTTGTATAATTATTACAGATCTCCATGATGTCATTACCTTCTTCTTCTTGCGTGACCTCTTCTTTTGCCTGCTCCTTTTTCCTAAACACCCAATACGTTCTATAAAGCAAAAATAAGGCAAGTCCAAATAGGGCAATAATGGAATATATGCCACCCAGATCAATCAAGATAGCAAAGATCAATGATACCGTAAAAGCCATGATAGCAGTCAGAAACCATCCGCCGATCACAGTGAACACACCTGTAATTCTATAAACGGCACTTTCCCTGCCCCAAGCCCTGTCTGCAAGTGTTGTACCCATGGAAACCATGAAGGTTACGTAGGTTGTCGATAAGGGTAATCCCAGTGAAGTACCCAATGCGATCAATGATGATGCAACCGTCAGGTTCATAGATGCTCTGATCATATCAAAGGATTGAGCTTCAGATTTAGAATTCATCACAGGACGCGAAAAGCGACTATTGACAACATTCCGAATTCGAGCAGGAAATATTTTTTTAAGAACATGGGAGCTGTTAACCGCCATACGGACAACAGATCGTGACAAACCGCTTGATCCAAAGCGTTCTTCAGTAGAATCCTGTTTTGTTAGATTCAATTCAGTTTTGGAAACATGTTTTGATTTCTTTGATGTCCACAAGGTGATAACCATGATCCCACCGGCGATCAACAACATATAGGTTTCTGTCTGAACCTTTCCGGATAAAAATGCCATTGAGAAGGTCGCTGGGTCAGCGCCCGGCACCGCAGCAAAACCCTGAAAAGATTTGAACGCGGCCAAAGGAACACCAATAAAGTTCACAAGATCGTTTCCCGCAAAAGCAAATGCTAAAGCAAAAGTACCAAAAAGGATGATCATGCGCGGAACATTTACCTTGAATATCCATCGGGCCAATTGAACAATGATGGTCCACCCGACAAAGGAAAGCCCAAGTATCAGCCAGATGTTTGCCTCGATCCAAACTTTAGCATCTGCCGTCATGAACGAAGAGCCTTTTGCCCCTTTAATGAGGATAAAGTAGGTAATGATCGCAATACAGAGGCCACCCCAAATAGAACCAAAGCGTTTAAGGTTTTTTTGGTATTTAAAAGTAAATATTAATCGCGTGAAAAACTGGACCACGGCCCCCACTGCAAAAGCAATAATAACGGATAACAAAATTCCCGAAATGATCATCAATGCTTTGTCTGAGTTAATATATTTTGAAATATCCGCAATGGTTTCCAATGGATTCCGGCCGATCTTTAAAAGTGAAACAGCTACGGCAGCACCCAATAATTCAAATACGATGGATACTGTTGTCGATGTCGGTAATGCCAATGAATTATAGGCGTCTAAAAGAATAACATCGGTCAGCATAACAGCCAAATAGATGATCATAATTTCCGAAAAGAAAAATTCCTGTGGATGAAACACACCCTTTCTGGCCACTTCCATCATTCCACTGGAAAAAGTTGCACCCACAAAAATACCTACAGAAGCAATGATCAAGATCACCCAGCTTTTTGCAGCTCGTGCCCCTCGGGCAGAATTAAGAAAATTGACGGCATCATTCGTCACCCCAACCATGAGATCCGTGGCCGCTAGAAAGAACAATAAGATCACCATTATGATGTATATTGTCATGTTTTGCTCCTATATGTGTTATAGAATATAATATTGGAAGTGAATTCGACAAAGCAGTTTTTAAAAGAATTTAGCGTCGTGTTAATACTTGTTCAATTTAAATACTTATTAAATAAAAAACCGGGCAAGCCCGGTTTTTTATTTATATTTATTTGCAATTTAAATTCCCAATTTGTAACCAACCCCACGTACGTTTTTTACCAGATTGGCATAAGGTTCCAATTTCTCACGCAAATGTTTAATGTGAACATCAACAGTATGATCCACAACGATCTTCTCATTTCCCCAAAGATTATATAGAATCTCTTCGCGTTTTAATACATTGCCGTTTTTCTCAGCTAACATTTTTAGTATGCGATATTCGGTCGGGGTAAGAGCCACAAGTTCACCATCAACATGAACTTCATATCGATCAATATCAATAACGATCTTATTGTCAATATTGATCTTGTTTTCAGGTTGAGCATTTTGAGGGGCTTTCCTGCGCAAGACTGTCTTTACACGAACAGCCAATTCTTTTGGTGAAAAAGGTTTCTTCACATAGTCATCAGCACCTAGCTCCAGTCCAAGAATGGTGTCTGATTCATCAATGCGGCCGGATAAAATAATAATAGACATATTGTCATATTTGCTATCACGGCGCAATACTTTGCACATATCCATACCATCAATATCCGGAAGCATCAGATCTAAAATGGTCACATCTGGAATTGTGTTTTTTATAAACTCTAGATATTCCGTACCATTTACAAAAGTTGCGACTTGAAAGCCTGACTTTTTTAAATGAATACTTGTTAATTCCAAAATACTCTTCTCGTCATCAACGACGGCAATAAGTTCATTCATGATATTTCCCTACTTACATTAAATATGTTTAATATATAGTAAAGAAATTACAATTGAAATATTTTTCTAGGACAATTTTGTAATAGAGAGAAGATCATCCAAAGAAAAAGGATCTAGGCTTTTATGTGTCTTAAGTGCACTTTCAACCTCAATACCAATTTCAGGAAAAGATATTTTCCTCAGAAGAAACCGTTCAACAGCTTTTTCATTAGCCATATTATAGACAGCTGGATAGGTCCCTCCCATTTTGAGGACTTCCCGAGCCAAGCGCAATGAGGGGAAGCGGCCTGTATCCGGTTCTTCAAAATGCAGAGTTCCAATTTTTGCAAGATCCAGGCGTGGCCAATCACTTGAAATATGCCTCGGATAGCTTAATGCATATTGGATCGGAACCTTCATATCTGGAACTCCCAATTGGGCTTTTACAGAACCGTCCCGTAACTGGATCATACTGTGTACAATAGATTCGGGATGAATAAGAATATCAATTTTTGATTCATCAAGATGGAAAAGGTGATAAGCTTCAATCAACTCAAGACCTTTATTGAACATAGTAGCCGAATCAATGGTGATTTTATTGCCCATAGACCAATTTGGATGTAGTAAGGCTTCCTTTGGGGTGATAGCTTCGAAAGTGGAAAGATCTCGCCTCAGGAAGGGTCCACCGGAGCCTGTAAG